>NZ_CP029758.2:4273842-4579117 GCF_004006395.2 Clostridium sp. AWRP
TATGGTGATATATTATGGATAAAAAGGTAAAAATATATAAGGTTATTGATTTAGCTAGAATATATGGTATTCACCCAAATACCGTAAGACTATATGAAAAGCTAGGCTTTATATCTAAAGCAAAAAGAAATATGAATAACTACCGCATATTTGAAGAATTACATATATTACAAATAAAAGTCTGTAGGTGCATTTTTGGTTATCCTTTTGCAAACAGGCACATAAGAAATGCCGGTAATAAAATCATGTGGTCAATAGCAAAAAAACAGTGGGATAAAGCAGAACAAAATACAGATTTATATACAGGAATAATTGAACAGGAAATTAAGAAGGCTCAAAAAGCCTGTGAAATGCTGCAGAATTGGGCAAACTCAGCTAAGAATAATGAAATTTTTTTAGAAGAAAAAATGTTGTCACGTAAAGACATCGCTGATTATCTAGGAGTCACTGCTGAGGCCGTACGAAATTGGGAAAGGAACGGGTTAATTCTTCCAGAAAAAGTAGGTGAAAAAGGTGAAAAACTTTATTCAAGTACTGATTTAGGAAGAATGCACATTATATATATGTTATTACAGTCCGGATATAGTATGTCTTCGATCCACCGTAGTATTTCAATGTATGATAAAGGACATGCCGAATTAGTGGCATCAGCACTGGACTGTCAAGAGTATGATGATTTTATTTCAGTTGGAGATAGATGGCTTTATGAATTAAATAAACTACTAGAAGCAGCTCAAAAAATACCTTCAATTATTGAAGAGATGAAAAATTTATAAAAAACCTTACACTTGCACACCACCCTATATTTTCTATGTTATTTTTTTATAGAAGAATGGTATGTTGTTTTTTCATCCTAAACTATAAAAACTGGAGGTAAAATAATGATAAGTAAGGTTTTTGAAGTGATTACAAAAGAACGTGCAGTAGGAACAGCTGCAAATGATGAAATATTAAATTTTTTAGAAAATAGGTTCAAACATATGAACTATTCAATAAAGTCTCTGCCATTTGAATGTACTATTTGGGAAAAAGGGAAATCAACTCTTATGACTGACAATCATTTGTTCGAGGTTGAGCCAAGTCCTTTTTCTAATTCATTTAGGGGAAGTGGAAAATTGATTATGGTTAGAACTGTGGAGAAATTAGAGGAAATTGACTGTAATAATGTTATCTTAGTATTGTCAGGAAAACTTACAGAAAGTCCTTTGCAGCCCAAAGACTATCCATTTTATTATCCCAAAGAGCATAAATATATTATTTCTCTACTTGAAAGGAAGAAGCCAAAGGCAATTATTGCTGTAACAGGTAAAAATCCATTAAGTGGTAAAAATCCATTTCCACTTTTTGAAGATGGAAATTTTTTAATACCATCAGCAAATATTAATGATCAAATCTTATCAAAAATTAAGGACGCGGGACTTTTAAGTGAAGTTGTGCATTTGACAATAGATTCCCATAAGAGGTTATCTAAAAGTCGACAGATTGTAGCATTAAAGAAAGCTGAAAAATCAATGGGCAAAATTGTTATAGGTGCTCATATGGACACAAAATATAATACACCTGGAGCTTTAGATAATGCAGCAGGAGTTGCAATATTGCTGCAGATAGCTGAAGTATTGAAATCTACAGCATACGATATAGAGATTGTACCATTTAATAGTGAAGAATTCTACGGTGCGTGTGGTGAAATGGAATATTTAAAATTAATCGATAATGAAAAAGATAGAATTAAGCTCATGATTAATATAGATTCACCATGCCATAAGGGAGCTGAAGCTGCCATTTCCTTTCACAATCTAAGTGATAATATAAGTGAAATTATAAACTGTACTATAGGTAAGAGTGAAAAAATTGTTAAAGGTAAGGAATGGTATGCTGGAGATCATGTTCCTTTCATATTTCGTGGTATCCCTTGTTTAGTAGTAACATCATCAGATCTTTTTAGTGGTGGCTTAGAATACACCCATACCTCAAAAGATACGTTGGATACTATTGATTTTGACATGATTGGACATATAGTCCGGTATATAATTGAAATTATCTCAACTCTTTCTGTTTAAGCATTTCTAGAATGAATAAATTTGAACTACACAAATAATCAGCTTAATCTTAGAATCTTTTTTAGCATATGTCCGTTATGGTAAAATATAGTTGACTGTGTTTACATGAGGAGTTGATTAATACAATGGACGAAAGTAAAAAACTTTATCAAATAGGAAAAGTATCTAAAATATGTAATATTCCAATAAAAACACTGAGATACTATGATGAAATAGAACTGTTGATACCAAGAAAGATTGATCCAGACAGTAATTATAGATATTATTCAAATGACCAATTGGCTTTAGTGCTTGTAATCAAGCATTTTAAGGAAGCAGGTTTTTCATTAAAGGAAATAAAAGTGCTTTTGGGAAGAGAAAATTTAGAGTATAACACAAGAAAAATTAATGAAAAATGTATAGAGATTGATAATAAAATTAACGATTTAAAGATGCTAAAACAAAAATTACAGTTTTTCATAAAAGAAAGCAAAAAGGAAAAGAAAAAAAATAAGGATTTTAAAATTGAGATAAAAGAAATACCAGTTTCTTATGTTGCTTATCTCAGGAGCAAAGGACCCTGTACTATTGAAGAATTTACAGTTAGGTACTGTAAGCTGATTTCATTGGTTGAAAGAAACAATTTTCATATTATAAAGAATGCTATGGCAGTGTATTATGATAACTGTATTGATTTTGAAGAAAAAGAAAAGGAAGATTATGATATAGAAGTTTGTATAGCTGTATCTGAGGAAAGAGAAATAGATGGTTTAGTTAGAAAATTTGGAGGTTTTAAAGCTGTTACTGCTGTTCATTATGGAAGTTATAACAATATGATACAGACTTATAGGAAGTTGTATAAATACATTTATGAAAATGGATATGAAATTTGCGGTGAGCCTGTAGATAATTATCTTGTAGACATAATGAACACAGTAGATGAAGAAAATTATGTGACTGAACTTATAGTTCCAATAAGATAATTAAAATAAGTGTTGACTCTCCCGTTACTGTATGCATTATTCTTTCAGTTGTAGATATTCACATCAGAAATATATATCTGTAGATAAATTTATTAACTAACTTCAGTGGATATCTATATGAAATTTGAAAGAGGTGTATGTAAGTTGAGCGAAAAGAGTACAAAAATTAGTGAAAGCTATATTGAAAATGAAAAGCTTGGCAAGCTTATTATGAAGTTTTCTATTCCCTGCGTACTTGCAATGGTGGTCAATGCTCTTTACAGTATTGTGGACCAGATTTTCATCGGTCAGGGAGTAGGCTATATTGGTAATGCAGCTACGAATATAACCTTTCCACTTGTAGTTTTAGCCTTAGGTTTTTCACTACTTTTAGGAGATGGAGCAGCTGCTTTTTACAGTATAAAATTGGGAGAGAAAAACAAAGAAGAAGGTGCTAAGGCAATAGGTAATGCAATTGTTTTGATGGTGATTTTAGGTTTGATATTTTTAGCAGTTGGATATGTTTTTATGGAAAAACTGCTGTGGGGCTGTGGGGCTACAAGCACTAATATTTCTACAGCACTGGATTATATGAGAATAATCTTAATAGGATTCCCTTTCATGATTTTGGCAGCAGGTCTAAATTCAATAATACGTGCAGATGGCAGCCCTGAATATTCAATGCTTGCGATGATAGTAGGTGCAGTTATAAATATTGTTTTAAATCCTATACTTATATTTCATTTTGGTATGGGGGTTAAAGGTTCTGCCATAGCCACAATAATAGGACAAATTTTATCCTGCACAATTTCTCTAAGTTACCTTAAAAAGTTTAAAAATATAAAGTTTAAAAAAGAATATTTGAAGCTTGATGTAAAGGTGAGTAAGACAGTAATGCTTCTAGGAATCTCCAGTTTAATTACACAGGCAGCGGTAACAATAATAATAGTAGTAAGCAATAATATGCTTAAAATTTATGGAGCACAATCAATTTATGGCAGTGATATTCCCATATCAGCAATAGGTATTGTAATGAAAGTAAATGATCTTTTATTAGGAGTGGTAATAGGCATAGCCATAGGAGGCCAGCCAATACTTGGATACAATTACGGTGCTAAAAATTTTAAACGTGTTAAAGATACCTATTTTATGCTTATAAAAATAGCAACTGTTGTATCAATAATAGGCTTTATTATATTTCAGTTTTTTACACAAGGTATAGTAAATCTATTTGGTCAAAATAGTACATTGTATAATGAATTTGCACTAAAATCTTTTAAGATATTTTTGATGCTCTGTATGTTTATAGGTTTTGAACTTACAAGTTGTATTTTCTTCCAGGCTGTAGGTAAACCTGGAAAAGCAATGCTTCTTACACTGTGTAAACAGACCTTCTTTATAGTTCCCCTTATGATAATTTTACCTAAATTCATGGGAGTTTTAGGAGTTTTATATGCAGGACCATGTGCAGAAACATTATCAGTTATAGTGACCACTATTCTTATTACTTCAGAATTTAAGAAATATTCAAAGTTAACTGTAAGCTGATTTTATCAACTAAAATCAACTTTTAATCCATTGTTATCATATATTAAAACCGTATAATTACATTATGGGGTGATAATTATGAAAGAGATTAATATTGCAAAAACACTTGTTACAAAACGTAAAGAAAAAGCCATTACGCAGGATAAATTGGCTGAATATATAGGTGTATCCAAGGCGTCAGTTTCCAAATGGGAAACAGGTCAAAGTTACCCTGATATTACATTTCTTCCACAGCTTGCAGCATATTTTAATATCAGTATAGATGAGCTTATAGGATATGAGCCGCAGATGACAAAATATGATATAAAAAGACTCTATAATAAGTTAGCTGGTGAATTTAGCAGCAAACCTTTTGAAGAGGTTCTAGATGAGTGTCATGAGGTTATAAAAAAATATTATTCTTGTTTTCCACTTTTAGTGCAGATGGCTGTACTTCTTACGAACCATTATATGATGGCAAAGGGCAAGGAAGCACAGGAATCCGTCCTTCATGAAGTAATTGATTTATGCCAGAGAATTAGAACGGAAGAGGAGGATGTGTATGTAACAAATGAGGCAAACTCACTTGAAGCTACCTGCTCTCTCATGTTACAGCATCCTGAAGAAGTTCAGGAATTATTAAATGGAACAATGAAACCTAAACCATCAGATGAAGTAATACTGGCAAGCGCATATCAGATGACAGGAAATATACAAAAGGCAAAAGAAATTTTACAGGTTGGTATATATCATCATTTAATTAATATGATGGGTATATTGCCAAGTTATTTTATACTGAATCAGGATGTTCCAAAACAGTTTGAAAATATACTCCAGCGCACAATTTCCACAGCTGAGCTTTTCAACTTAAACGGGCTTAATCCCGGAGTTATGCTAAAGATATATTTAACAGCAGCACAGTGCTATGCAGTGCAAAATAATCAGGATAAGGCAGTTGATATGATAAGAAAATATGGGGATATATGCACATCGGAGTCACTCTCATTTAAACTACACGGAGATGAGTTTTTTGACAGTGTTGATGATTGGTTTGCAGAATTTGATTTAGGTAACCAGGCACCAAGAGATGAAAAGGTCATTAAAAGAAGCATACTCCAGGCAATCACAGAAAATCCTGCATTTGCAGCATTTAAGGATAATCCCAAATTTAAGAGTATCCTTGAAGCAGTGAAATCAAAATTAGGAAACCTATAAAGGGTTTATTTGACACTGTTATAGTCTCCAAAGTTCCTACTTCACAGATAAGTCGACTTAATCAAATAAATACTTTTATCTAAAACTAAAAAAATCTTTTGCTTCAGCTAAAATGGAACTATATTAAGTTATAGCTCCATTTTGGTTAAAATCATTTTTAACCAATTACTTTTTCAACTGTTTTAATAATAGCCTCTATGCTTGGAAATAGACTTGGAAATTTAGCCTCTTTATTTTCAACAAATATTACCCCATCTTCTTTAAGTGTTTTCACATTTCTTTGTACACTTGGTTTGCTGTACATTTTCGGATTAATATGAGTTGCAAAAATAATAGGTGCACTTGTTGACAATAGATTTGTAGTAAGAAGATTATCTGCTATTCCATTTGCTGCTTTTCCAACAGTATTAGCAGAAATTGGTGCAACAAGCATTAAGTCAGATTTAAAGGACAGCGACTGATGATTCATATCATAGGCCTTTGGGAGTTCAAATTGCTCAATCTGGATAGGCGTTCCTGCCTCTCTCTGTACCATAAGCGGTGTAACAAAATTAGCTGCATTTGTCGTCATAATTACATGCACCTGTGCTCCACCCTTTTTCAATTCTTTAATTAACGTAAGTGACTGGTTTGCCGGGCTGCATGCTGTGATCCCTAAAGTTATTATTTTTCCTGATAACATATTTACTCCTCCATTTTCTTATAATTTATTATTTCATCAATTACTTACACAATAATATAAATTCTACAAATTAACCCAAACTCCTCTACGAATAACCAAATTTGTAAAATCTATTACTCTAAACGAAATGTATCCTTTTATTACATATTGTCAGAAAACTTTAAAGCCTTTTGTTGGTACTCACGCAAGAAAAATAGTTTCAATAGGTGTATTGTGGAAATATCTTAAAACTAAGGCACATATTATTGATATTATTTACTAATGTCAATAAAAAAAAGTGGCGAATGCCACTTTTTCATATTTCTAAACTAGTTTACATTTTAATAAGTTTATTTCAACATCTCTTTTACTTTTTCAAAATCATAATCTGGTGAGATAGATGAGATACCTTTCATTTGAGTTTGAGCTGGAACATCTTCCGGGATTTTAAACAACTTATAGAAATCTTTTAGTTCCATTTTTAAAGATTTAGCTGCCTCCTGAATAGTCATAGAACCTTTAATACCACTTATATCAATTTTATTTGAGTCATTTTCAATTTTAGATGTTTCTTTTACCGTAGTTTCAGTTCCACCAGCTTTTGCTTTGGCTGCATCAAAATCATAACTTGGTACTTGCTTTGAAATTTCTTTTAGTTTAGTCCCTTTAGATACACTTTCTGGTATATCAAGTTTTTCGTACACTTCCTTAAGAGATATACCTGCTGCCACTGCTGTTTCTTCTATAGAGTAATATCCTTTGACCTCTGAAATGGATACAGTTTGTCCCTTTTTCAAAGTCTCTGGCATTATTTGATAATTCCCAGTTGCCTGAGCTATTAGTATAGTTCCAAAGAACAAACCAACCACAATTGAAATTATTGCTAAAGGATGAAGAGTTTTTTTAGCTGTCTTCACCTCAAGTGCTCCCCTTTTAGGACATGCTATAACACATTCATTACAATTTATACATTCTGCACTAGTAACTTTAACTGCTTTCTCTATGTCAATATTGACAGGGCAAGCCTTATTACATGCTTTACAATGAATACAAAGATTATCATTTCGTTCAACTTTTGTAGGGCTTATCTTACCAATTATTCCATAGAAGGCCCCAACAGGACATAGGTATTTACAAAAGAATCTGTCATATATTAATGATCCAATTATTGTTATTGCTAAAAGTATAAATCCAATAATAGCAGTAGGGTCTTCCTTAATTGTATCAGTAAAGGATGATAGATGAGAATATGCTGAGTATGGATCATATGGTGACATCCAGAGAGTACCCATGTACCATGCCATTCCCACAGTAACAAGTAAAATTACATACTTCAAATATCTTAATGGTCTATCAATTTTCTGTGGTATAACATACCTTCTTTTAAATATTTTTTGTCCTATCCTTCCAAATACCTCTTGTAAAGCACCAAAAGGACAAAGTAAACCACAAAAGCTTCTTCTAAATAGTACTGCAATGACTATAGTCAAACTTAGCAAAATTACTGTACCCAAATATATTTTCTTAATAAAACTACCCATAAAGAGCAAAGTATACAAACTTTCGAGAGCTCCAAAAGGACAAAGCGCATGTATAGAGGGAGACTTACCTCCACCTAAGACCTGATGCAGATATGATTCATAAGTCACCCAAACAAGCAATCCTATTATCACAAAAAGTCTAGACCATTTTGCAACTTTATTCCAATTCATGTAAGGCACCCCTTTATTATATAATATTTTAATTTATTTATATCCAATACTAGAAGAATAAACTAAGAGTTTCTTCCCTAGTATCGGACATCTTATAGAGAGGATACTTATTTGTTCATGCCTCTTCCTGCTCCCATTCCATTTCCCATTCCTGCACCTTTGCCCATGCCGTGACCCATACCACTTCCTTGACCAAATCCTGCACCATATTTTTTACCAACTTGTTCACTTCCAGTACCATCACAAGCAGCTTGGTTAGTCTTTACAGCATTGTAAATTTCATCAGCCTTTTCCTGAGTAATATTGCCATCCTTTACACGCTGGTCAAGGACCGCTTTCTTCTGATCCAACATCTGTGTTTTAAATTCTTCTAACTTTCCAGCTTCATTTGCAATTGTACCAAAAGTCTTTCCAGCTGTATGCTCTTTATAAAGGTCTTCCACTGTTTTTCCTGTAAGCCCAGACACAACTTCTGCTGGTGTTTTTGATGTTGCCGCATAAACAGCACTTGCTGAACCTATCGCACCTACTATAGTTAATGCTGCTACAAATTTTTTAAAATTTTTCATAATATATACACTCCTTATAATTTAATTTTGTTTTCGTTATCTTATGTTTTTATTATAAGGGGCAATTGTGATAAAATTGTGATAGAAAGTTAAAAGAAGAATGAAAATTGACTAATACAAAATAGTCAGTAGTTATTTCTTAAGTTCAAACCAAAAAGTAGTTCCAACACCTAGTTTGCTATAAACACCATACTGCTCTTGATGAGCTTCAAGTATACTTTTAACAATAGCAAGCCCCAGTCCTGTTCCAACCATCTTTCTTCCACTTGTCTTCTCAGCTTTATAGTACCTATCCCAAATATGATTGATATCCTCTTCTGGAATACCATGGCCTGTATCCGAAATCTCTATTCTAATAAAATCTTTGACATCAAGGGCCTTAACAATTATTAAGCCACCTTCTTGTGTATGATTAATTGCATTATTTATGAGATTATGTAATACCTGTTCTATTCGTGGTTCATCCGCTAATACCATCATATTATTATCATATTGGGTTTCAATTTTAACCCCAGTTTTTTCCGCTATAATATCATATCGTTTAGTTACATCTTTTATTGTTCTATTTATTAGAAAACACTTCTTGTTTAAGGACAAATATCCTGCTTGCAGTTGTGATAAATTTAGAATATCATCTACAATTCCACCCAAGCGTTCAGATTCCTCAATGATGATTTGAAGCTGCTTATTACGCTTTTCTGGAAAATTTCCACTCACATCCTTTATTGTTTCAGCATATCCTCTAATAAGACTCAGAGGGGTTCTTAATTCATGAGATACATTTGCAATCAGGTCTTTACGAAGTTGATCAATTTTTGAAAGCTCCTGCCCCATGAAATTGATAGTCTCTGCAAGTCTGCCTATTTCATCTTTGCTCTTTGACTTGATTCTGTCAGAAAAATCACCGGACGCCATTTTTTCGGACACCTTCTTAATTTCAAGAATTGGTTTGGTAAATGTTTTCGATATAATAAACGAAATAATAATTGCTGCTGCAAGAAGTATTACAGATATATACATTAGCTGTCTTTTCAATATTGAGACAGTATCTTCCACAGGAGCCATCGGCATATTGATAAAAAAAGCACCTGCCAATTGTCCATTTACTTTATAAGGAATTCCAATTAGCATAAACTTATTTCCAAACCGTGGATGAGATAAGGGAATAGTAACTTCTTTGCCACTCTTGATTTGCTGAAATGCCTCAATTCTAGCACTATTTCTCATCATTGGCATTTGTCCGCTTGAGCCAGTGACACCCGACATATATAAAATGTTTCCTTGTAAATCAATAAGCTCAATGCTAATATTATTCTTAAATGCAAAAGCATCAGCCCTATTTTTAAATTCATTTTTGTTTCCATCAGCAAGTAATCTAATAATTGATGCCCCTTCTTGTTTTACATCTGATATTCTTATACTTGAGTAAAAGCTTCCAAGAAACACAATTTGAAAAAACCATAAAAGTATCAAAACAGTCATTACAAGCATCATCATTCCAGCCCAAAGCTTAAGACCAATACTTTTCATTTCTTGACACCTACCTCAAATTTATAACCTGTTCCCCAAACGGTAACAATAAATTTCCTATACTGTTTCAAGCTTTCACGAAGCATCTTAACATGACTATCAACTGTCCTATCATCACCAGTAAAATCATATCCCCATACTTCTGTAAGAAGCTGTTCTCTTGAAAATACTCTATTGGTATTTTTAGAGAAGAAGTTTAAAAGTTCATATTCTTTTGGTGTTAGACCTATTATTTCTCCATCTACATATACATTTCTTGAATCGTACTCTATTATAAGTCCTTCAAAGACTGCTTTATTTTCTTTCTGTGTTTCAATTTGATGTGCAGCACTTCTTCTTATAATGGCTTTCATTCTAGCCAGCAGCTCCTTGGGGCTAAATGGCTTTACTATGTAATCATCTACTCCTAATTCAAAGCCAAACAATTTGTCATACTCTTCCCCTCTTGCTGTAAGCATAATCACAGGAACATGGGATGATTTTCTGATTTCACGGCATACACTCCAGCCATCCATTTTAGGCATCATAACATCAAGTATTATAAGAGAATATTCATTTTGTTTAAAAAGATTTATAGCATCCGTTCCATCTGAAGCTTCATCAATAATGTAACCTTCTAGGCTAATATATTCTTTAATCATCTCCCTAATACGTTCTTCATCATCTACTATCAAAATTCTTTCATCAGTCATTAACAACACCTCTATAAGTTAATATATCCTTTATATAAACTTATTAGTAATATTAGCATCATTCTGTAATTGAAATGGTAGCTTAGATGATTTCACTATATAAAATAAGAAATGGATGGAATCTGGTTAAGCATCTAGAGAAAAGATATATCACTTAAGGGAAGAAAAATGAGCTGGTCTATTAAAGGTGCAAATAATCTGGCTAAGATACTAGCTGAAAAAGCAAGCAAAAGAATATATAAGGTAATAGATGAAGTTTGCTGTGGGGTTATTTTAACTGAATTTATAATGGAAAATTTTAACAAAGAAATTTCCCATTAGAACTTGACACAAACGAAAATAACTTGTTTTGGCAGTTGTGGACAATTTGTGGTAATATTAAGTATAATGTTATAACTTAACAAGATTATATAAAAGGAGGATTGAAAGCGTATGCTTAATCCCATCGTTATTGTTGCATAGCAAAGGTTATTGCAACAATCAGTTAAAAAGCAAAACTAAGATGTGAATATAGCCTTTGCTATTCCTAATCAAAAGAAAACCTTTAGGAGGGCAAAATGAGCTATAAGAAAGCAATTTATATACTCCCTGATGATTTGCTTAAACAGGTGCAGAAATATGTAGATGGTGAGTTTATATATATTCCCAGAAAATCATGCAATAAAAAAGAATGGGGAGCCAGAACCTCTACCCGCAAAGAATTACAGCAGCGAAATACACAGATTTATGAAGATTATTTGGCAGGTCACAGTTCACAAGATTTATCTGAAAAATATTTTTTATCCTTGAAAAGTATAGAAAGGATAATACGGGAACAAAAAAATAGTAATTAACTTTCAGAATGAGCCAATACAGTTTTGTTACTGTATTGGCTCATTTTCTTTTACTAACTGTCTTTAAGGTTTAGCTTTATGTGACCAGATGGTAAAATTGAAGTATAAAAATAACCAAGTTTTTAGCAGTCATTTAGCTGATTATAAACTTATTATACAAGGAGGACTTATGATGAAAAAGTTTTGTGACAATCCACCTGTTATCTTCCCTATTAATTGCTAATAGGAAGGAGAAATTTTCATGCAAAAGATAACCTGGGATATACAGTATTTATCCCAACCACCTGCAATTAGGTATTGTAAGAAGTGTGGTAAAAAGACAGATCATCTTTGCTCCGGTTCATTCCGGATAAATGCACAACGCAAATATTTAGATATATGGTTAATCTATAAATGTTCAGATTGCGATTCTACCTGGAATATGACTATCTACTCTCGTATAAATCCTAAAAGGATTGCACCCGAAATATTAGATGGTTTTTATAGTAACAATGGAGATCTTGCCAAAAGATATGCTATGGATACAGAGTTAATACGGAAGAATGGAGCCGAAGTTGGACTTCCAAAGTATAAAATACTAGGGCCCAATATTAACTTCAACACTCCTACAGAATTGCATATAAAAAACTACTTCCCATCTCGAATTAAAGTAGCTGCTTTGCTTCGGGAAAAATTTAATTTATCTAAAAATGCTTTTGAACAGATGATAACTAGCGGATCAATTCGAAGCACTAGCAGACTTGATTTAAAAAAATGCAGATTGCAAGAAGATGTTATATTGATTATTGATAAATGGACAATTGAAAACCAAGCCGTTTCTGCATAAGCATTGCAAGAATTGAAATTTAGAGTAATATTTATAAAGACTTAAAAACATATCAAGGACTTACTGTAGTAAAGTAACAGTACTTGATATGTTTTTAAGAAAAATGCTAATTAATAAATCAATTGCACATTACACCCACTTTACTTAACACTATTATTTTTCATATAATTTTGTGTCCATGGGCAATAACAAATACTTTTTTAAATCCAAATCTATCACTTAAATATCCTGTTGACGGTATAGTAACTCCCAATGTCAATGTATACGCACTTATCACCCACTGTATTTGATCAAGTGATACCCCTTCATTATTACTTATGAAATATTTTTGTACCTTTTCATCATAGTGTAGCTCTATGATTTCTAGTAGTTTATGGAAATTACTGAATGAATCTTTTACAACTTCATATGGTATGTTTACTGAATCATTACTTTCCAATTCTTTTAGTATCTGCAACCTACATTTGGATTACAGGTCTATCTCAGTAGTTATATTGTCCATTCTTTGTGCCAAATTTTGTTTATCTATTGTGCTATCTTCTACAATTCGAAGATTCTGTTTTCTAGGTTTCTTACGCTCTTTATTAGTTGTTCCTGCTCCCTTTCCAGCAGCATTATTACGTTTTTTCTTTTCTTATATAAAATAAGAACTTGATATACTCAATTTCTAAGTATATCAAGTTCTGTATTTAAAAAAACCTAAATATATTTTTTACTATCTATTCTACCGTAACTGACTTGGCCAAGTTCCTAGGCTTATCCACATCGCAGCCTTTCTTTATAGAAATATAATATGCTAAAAGCTGCAGAGGAATTACGGAAAGTACTGGTGCAAATATATCATTTACTTTTGGAAGATACATTACAGAATCAACTGCCTTGCTAACTTCGTCACTGCCTTCAAAAGCAAAAGCCAATACATTAGCTCCCCTTGTAGTCACTTCCTTAATATTACTTATCATCTTCTCAACTAAATATCCTTGAGTAGCTCCTGCAATTACTACAGTTCCATCCTCAATAAGAGCTATAGGTCCATGCTTTAATTCTCCGCCAGCATAAGCTTCAGAATGAATATAAGATATTTCCTTAAGCTTTAAAGAACCTTCTAATGCAACGGCATAATCCAATCCTCTTCCAAGGAAAAATACATCCTGTTCTTTATAAATCTCTTCTGCAAATTCTTGTATAATGTCCTTATTTGAAAGAACTTTTTCTGCCTTAATAGGAAGTGTAAGCATCTCATTTTTTAATTCTTCCATCTTTTCTTCGCTTATAGTTCCCTTGTGCTGTGCAAAGAATAATGCAATTATATACATTGATATAAGCTGTGTTACATAAGCTTTTGTAGATGCAACTGCTATTTCAGGTCCAGCCCAAGTATAAAGCACATCATCTGCTTCTCTGGACACAGAGCTTCCTACTACATTTGTTACAGCTATTACTCTAGCACCTTGTGCCTTTGCTTCCCTCAAAGCTGCTAAAGTATCTGCTGTTTCTCCAGACTGGCTTATAATTATCATAAGTGTTTTTTCGTCTATTATAGGATTTCTATATCTAAACTCTGAAGCAATATCTACTTCTACAGGCATCCTAACCAATTTTTCTATTACATATTTCCCAACTATTCCTGCATGATAGGCAGTTCCACAAGCTACTATATATATTTTATTTATATTCTCAATTTGCTCTTTAGTTATCTTTATGTCATCTAACGTTATAGGTTTCCCTGGCATAATTCTTGATGTCATTGTATCTTTGATTGCCTTTGGCTGTTCGTGTATTTCCTTCATCATGAAATGATCAAATCCACCTTTTTCAGCTGCATTTGCACTCCAGGTAACATGGTATACATCTCTCTTTATTTCCTTTTTATCTTCTGATAAAAGTTTTACACCATCTTTAGTTATGACAACAAATTCATTGTCATTTAAAAGATATATGTCTCTAGTATGATTTAATACAGCAGGTATATCTGATGCTATATAATACTCATCTTTTCCAAGTCCTACTATAAGAGGGCTGTCCTTTCTTACTGCTACTAATTTTCCAGGTTCTTTTGAGCAGATAACTCCTACAGCATAGCTTCCCTTTATCTTAGATATTGCACGCATAACTGCTTCAACTATATCACCTTTGTAAAAATATTCTATGAGCTGTGGAATAACTTCAGTATCAGTTTCAGATACGAACTTATATCCCTTTGAAGTGAGCCATTCTCTAAGTTGTACATAATTTTCTATTATACCATTATGAACTACACTTATAGTTCCGTCCTGGCTGTTATGCGGATGAGCATTTAGATCAGACGGTTTTCCATGAGTTGCCCACCTTGTATGTCCTATACCTACTATTCCTTTTAGAGGATGTTCTGACAATTTATTTTCAAGGTTTTTAAGCCTTCCTTTACATTTTACTACATTGATATGATCATTATCTATTATGGCAACACCTGCAGAGTCATAACCTCTGTATTCAAGTTTACTTAGTCCTTCAACCAAAATAGATGATGCTTGTTTCTTTCCAACAAATCCAACAATTCCGCACATAATCAATTCTTCCTTTCACATTTTAATATAATAAATCATAATTTACCTACAAAACACTGCGGCTTTATCAATAAAAAATTGTTAAGCAAATAAAACCTGCATTGTTATTAAAATTTTACAGGTAAATATATTTTTGGAATCATAAATTTTGATTCCTATTAAAGGTTTTAACACCAAACTGATGTTGTATCAGAAATCACTTCCTGGTTTTATCAGTTGTTAACGGTAGTGCGATACCGTGGGGCACCCGCCGAAGATTCGATACTCCCCATCCTCGTCAGCTCAAAGTGTTGTTTAAATTAAACCTTGAGCTCTGGCGCTTTATATTCATATTTTTCTTAAATTCAACCACCTTCTTTTTTAAATATAACAGTATTAAAAACCTGTCAATCTATTATATTCTTTAATCTTATTTTATGTCAACTAGATAGATAAAATTAACTTTTTGTTCTTATTTTTATATTATGGAATTTAGATTGGAATGTGCTATATACTCTGAAAATTGTAAATTTATAAATAAACCGCCTTCAAATTTTTCTTTAAAGGCGGTTTTTTTTAACTGTGTTTTTTAAACACTATTAAATCATCTTCTAATTTATCTTGATTTCCAAGTGTAGCATAATGTCTTTGTAAAACTCCTGTAAGTTCCCAATCTTCCTTACCATACTTATTTAATTTTTCTTCTAAGTTTAAATTATCAGTTGAATTTAAAAAACGCTCCACTGTAAATATTCTATATTGCCACGACATTGGACTCACTCCTCTAATAATTTATATCTTAATTATTAGAGTGTCCAATTTTTAATATATTTAAAACATTTAATTTTTACAAGTAAAATACACTTTTAAATTCAATTACAGTACTCTTTTATATTTTTAATTCACTTTTGATTCAATAAGTTCAGCCAATTTATGCGCAATTTTATCTATTTCACTTTGATTTTGACCTTCCAACATGACTCTTACTAATGGTTCCGTTCCCGAAGGTCTTATAAGCACTCTTCCACAACCATCTAATTTTTCTTCTATTTTCTTTATCTCAGATATTATTTCTTCATCTTCTGCATATATATTCTTTTTATCATTTGGAACATTAGCATTTGCAAGTACTTGAGGTAAATTTTTCATCATAGAAGCACATTCAGATAACTTCTTTCCAGTCTTTTTTACTATAGAAGCTATTTGCAGTGCTGTTACAAGTCCATCTCCTGTAGTATTATAATCCAGCATAATTATATGGCCTGACTGTTCTCCACCTAATTTATAGCCTTGTTTTTTCATCTCTTCAAGCACATACCTGTCTCCAACTTTAGTCTTTACAGTACTCATTTGCTCTTTTTTGAGTGCTATATCAAGTCCAAGATTACTCATTACAGTAACTACTACCACATTTTTATAAAGTTTTCCTTCATCTTTTAAATGCTTTCCTATTATAGCCATTATAAAATCTCCATTTATGAGATTTCCCTTTTCATCCACTGCAAGACATCTATCTGCATCTCCATCAAAAGCAAGTCCTAAATCATAACCTTCTTTTACTACAGTTTGCATAAGTTCTTCAGGGTGAGTTGAACCACATTTTCTATTTATATTTATTCCATCAGGATCATTATTTATAACTTTCACTTCCGCTCCCAATTCCTCAAAAGCTTTTACAGAGGTTACATAAGATGCTCCATTTGCACAATCTAAAACTACTTTTAAGCCCTTCAAATCTATATCTATAGTGGATTTTGCAAATTCTACATAGTCTTTTAGTGCTTCTCCCGTTTCCACTACTTTTCTTCCAATTTCAGCTCCAATAGGCATAGATACATCTTTAAAATTGCTTTCAATTACTTCCTGTATCCTATCTTCTAATTCATCTGAAAGCTTATATCCTTCACTGTTAAAAAATTTTATTCCATTATATTCTACAGGGTTATGGGAAGCAGATATAACTACTCCTGCATCCATTTTGTATTTTCTAGTCAAATAAGCAACTGCTGGAGTTGGTATTACCCCTACACAAACAGCTTCTGCTCCTACAGAAAGTATACCCGAAACCAGGGCACTTTCTAGCATATCTCCAGATATTCTTGTATCCATTCCAACTAATATCTTGGGTTTATGTGCCGTTTCTGTAAGCACATATGCTCCTGCCCGTCCTAATTTATATGCTAGTTCTGCAGTTAACTCCTTGTTTGCAATTCCTCTTACTCCATCAGTTCCAAACATTCTCTGCATATTATTAATACCTCTCTTATTAAAAGTTAATTTTTCTATAGGTTATCACACTAAATCTAAAATCGGTGTTCCTCTCTTACTTTAAAGATATTCATCTTTTATTATATTACATTAAAAATTTTTCCACAACGCAATTTTTAGCAAGCTAAATTTAAACACCTGTAATGAAGATTTTCTTTAATATTTAAATGAAAGAAAATCCTCCATAACTATTAATTTTTAATTATATTTATAAAAGTGGACTGTATTTTTGTATTATACTCTCTGCAGTTTTTAATCCATCTACTGCCGCTGATATTATACCTCCTGCAAAACCTGCACCTTCTCCACAAGGATATAATCCTTCTAAAGATATACTCTCAAAGTTACTGTTTCTCATCATTCTTATTGGAGATGAAGTTCTACTTTCAATGGCTGTCATTACACCATTTCCTTCAGAAAATCCTTTTATCTTTTTTTCAAAATCAATAAATCCCTCTTTTAATGCAGATGAAACAGCGGATGGCAAACACTTTCTAAGATCTCTAAATTCATATCCGGGCTTGTAAGTAGGTTTTACTTCTCCAGCTTTATTTGAAACCGTGTCATTTAAAAAGTCTTTAATTAACTGTACTGGAGCAGCATAATTACCTCCTCCTAATTTATAAGCCAAATTTTCATAATGCCTCTGAAATTCCATTCCTTTTAGAGGGGAATTTCCTTCAAAATCCTTTTCTCCCACAGTTACAACTACTGCAGAATTTGCATTTTCAAAGTCTCTTTTATAGTAACTCATTCCATTTGTTACGAGCCTATTTTCCTCTGAAGCTGCCGCAATTACTTCCCCTCCGGGGCACATACAAAAACTGTAGACTCCTCTTCCATCTTTACTATTATAAGCTAGCCTATAATCTGCAGCTTTTAATTTAGGATGATCTGCGAATTTCCCATATTGATTTACATTTATCATATGCTGGGAATGTTCTACTCTAACTCCTATAGCAAATGCCTTAGGTTCTACTACAACATCTTTTCTTAATATCATTTCATAGGTGTCTCTTGCACTATGCCCTATAGCCAATATTAAATTGTCGCAGCCTATCTCATTTCCATTTACTAATACTGCCTTTAATTTTTTATGCTCTATTATTAAATTATCCAATTTACTATCAAATAGTATATCTCCGCCTAATTCAAGTATTCTATTTCTTATATTTTTTACGATTATTTTCAAATTATCCGTTCCCAAATGGGGCTTTCCATTATGAATAATCTCTTCTGGAGCTCCATATTTTACAAAAGCTTTCAATATAAATTGACATCTCTCATCTTTTATCCTAGTAGTTAATTTTCCATCTGAAAATGTCCCTGCCCCACCTTCTCCAAACTGTATATTGGATTCTAAATTTAACTTTCCACTTTTCCAGAACTCATCTACAGTTTTTGTTCTATCTTCAACTTTTTGTCCCCGTTCTATTACAATCGGCCTATAACCATTTTCCGCTAGCAAGAGGCCCGCAAACATACCTGCAGGTCCCATGCCAACAACTATAGGTCGATATTTCATTTTTTTTGTACCTGAAACTAATTTTTCTTCTGCTACCTCTTCTTCTATCTTTATATTCCCATCTCTGATTTTTGATACAATTTTTCTTTCTCCATCACAGGTTAATTCAACAGAATAGTTAAACCTTATATTGTTTTTTCTTCTGGCATCCAGAGACTCTCGAAGTATTTTAAAATCTTTAATATCTTTCTCATTTATTTTAAGCTTTTTTGCAGCTTTATTTTTTAATTCTTCTATACTTTCATCTATGTTTATGCTTAAATTATTTATCCTAATTGCCATTTTGTACCTCCGACGTTTTTTTCTTAATTTCTATGCTAATTTTTTGTGGGTCTTGTGATACCAAAGATACCCCCTGAGGCATAGATACAACTACATTTACCGTATGAGTGCCTTCTGAGAGAGAACTTGCATCCACAAAACAACTTATATTATTTCGATTTAGACTATTTATATTATTAGTAGGTCCATTAAATACTGCAGATACACTGTTGCTGCCTAAGCTAGCCGTATACCCGGTATTTAAATTTCTAACCTGTATATTAAGGTTTATTGTTTTTTGACCACTTTTATCGGAAGAAGCTGCCGCATCATTGTTTATATTTATATTTAATTCTACCTTACCTGAGTTATTAACTAATTTTACCCCTTTAGGTACTACTAGCTTAACTTCTATACTACCTGAACTACCAATTTTACTTAAGTCAACTGGCTCTGTATCTAAACTACTTATTTTCTTTATTACATCTTCATCTCCAGATACATCTACTTTATCTGGATTGCTTACTATTGAATTAGGCACTGATCCATTTCCCATATTTCCTTGAATTTTTACGTTTACAGGTACAGTCTTTACTTTTCCTATTGGTACAGTAACTTTAATAGGAGATGGATTTATTGTAACATCCTTTACCACATTTCCAAATGAGTCCTGAGCCTGAAGCTTAACAAATGTATTTACATCATTTGTAGCATATTTCACATCACATGCCGCTGCAGCATACTTTACACTATTTACCGCATCTTGCGCTCCGCTTATTTCCACTTTGTCTGTACTTAAGACAGGATCTAGTGCATAATATCCTTCTTTGGGTTTACCTAATACTCCTATTCTTACAGGCACATTTTTCTGTTTTAATTCATCAAGTTGTACTTTTATCCATAAATTTTCATTATTTAGTATACTTATGCTATCAGGACTTTTCTTTATCTCTACAGGTATATTATTTTCCCCTTTTTTCATAACATAGGCATTTAAATCTGATTGTAATTTAAAGTCTGATGGTTTTACCGAGTATACATTGGAGGCATTACCCTTTATTAAAAGAGATATACTAGCAGGCTGATTATCTACCTGTACAAGTTTTGATTGAGCAAGCGCATCTTTATTCACTATGGTAACAGGTACCACAATCTTTCTTTCCCTCATAGGATCTTCTACATTGAATATGTACAGCCATAGAATAAATGATGCTATTACACAGCATATTTTTACTAGGATTTGGTTCCTTTTATTTTTTCTTTCCACCCAATCACCCTCTCTCTCCATGTATCCTTTTTCTGAAACCTATTTTTCATTATATTTATAAGAACTTTTTTCAACCTATCCTTTGTATAATTTCTTGTAATCTTTCCATTCATGGCAAGAGAGATAGTACCAGTCTCTTCTGAAACCACTATGATAAGTGCATCAGAATTCTCTGATATACCAATTGCAGCCCTATGTCTTGTACCTAACTTTTTGTTTAAATCGTTATTACTAGTAAGCGGCAAAAAACATCCTGCTGAAACTATTCTATTATTTCTTATTACAGCTGCCCCATCATGCAGTGGAGTATTTACTACAAATATATTTTCTAGAAGTGCAGATGATACCAAAGCATCTATCTTAGTCCCAGTATTTATTATATCTCCAAGTCCAGTAACTTGTTCTATTACAATGAGTGCCCCTGTTTTGCTTTCAGATAAATTCCCTACTGAATTTGCAATTTCTGTTATAACCTTTTCCATAGTCTCTTCATCCTCTAAAATGTGCTTATCATTAAAAGCGGTTCTTCCTAACTGTTCCAATGCCCGACGAATTTCCGGTTGAAATATAATAACAATAGAAAGGACACCTATGGTCAAAGTCTTGGTAAGTATCCAATTGAGCATAGTTAAATTGAAAAAGCTGCTTATCGGTATAAGAAATATTATTAGTATAATTCCCTTTAAAAGCTGTTCAGCTCTAGTTTCTTTTATAAGCATATATCCCTTATAGAGTATATATGATACTACTAATATATCCATAACGGAGGATACACTTATATTCCTTATTGAATTAGCTGTCATTTGCAATAATTCCACCCATCTCACCACCCTGTCAATAAATATATATTTAAATTATACACTATTTGATATTGTTTATATCACGTAATAAATTATTTTATAAAATTTTAATAAAATGCATTTTTATCGTATTTTATTTTTTTATATGGGTACAATATCATTAGCCTAAGTTTTACTAAAAACGCGGGGAAACCAGTAACATTGGGGTGAATCGTATTTACGTAGGTTATGCCTTTACCGAACCCGTCAGCTAACCCCGTCGGTAATAAGGAGAGGATTAGATTGAAAAAAATTTTTTGTTTAATACTTTTTTCTTTGCTGTTACTTATTCCTTTTTCTAACGTAACTGCAAAGAATTTTACCAGTGCCAGTTCCGATTCATTTAACGGACAGGAAGAAGTCGTGCAAGTATTTAATTGTTCTGATCAAAAGATATATATAACTCAGAATGATGTTGATTTAATGGCCAAAGTTGTTTATGCTGAGAGCAATTCAGAACCTTTTGAAGGCCAGGTAGCAGTAGCTTCCGTAATACTAAACAGATTAAAATACCCTGAGTTTCCAAAGACAGTAGAAGGCGTTATAAAACAAAGGGGTGCTTTTTCCTGCGTCAAAAACGGTACTGTAAATGTATCTCCAAATGAAAGTAGTTATAGTGCAGTTTCTCAGGCTCTAAAGGGTATAGATCCTTCAGGTAAATCCATTTTCTTTTATAATCCCCAAATAGCCACATCTCAATGGATGAAAAACATAGATAAAAGAAATATGAAAACTATAGGGCATCATGTATTTTTTGTAGCTAACTAAAAAAGCCACCTCATCTTTTTTTAAAGATGAGGTGGCTTTTTTAATTAATTTTTGTCAATATAAGAAACAGCATTTAATGCTGCTACCTGTCCCTGTCCTGCGGCTTTCATATACTGATAAGGTTTCCCCACACAATCTCCTGCTGCAAAACAACCTTCAATATTTGTCTTCATATTCATATCTACTTTTATGTGTCCATTTTCCATAATAAGTCCCGGCACCAATTTATCTGGTGCTATGCTATCCTTTAAAACAAACACTCCATCTGTAACTATTTCCTTGCTTTTCAAAATTACCTTTTCTACTTTATTTCCTCCAGATATCTCTACGACCTTATCTCTTACTATTTCTATATTTTCATTTAAGTCTAAGCTTTCTTTATACATTGGTATATAGTATATTTTTTTAGCAAGTTCATTTACATAATTGGCTTCTGCTTCAGCTTCTTTATTATACCCTATTATAGTAACGATCTTTCCTTTATAAAGGGGTGCGTCACAGGTAGCACAATATCCAACTCCCTTGCCAAGGAATTCTTCTTCTCCTTTTAATGGTTTTGTATATTCAATGCCAGTTGCCAATATAACTGCACTTGCTTCATACATTTTTTCATTTACAGCAACGCCAAAATATTGTCCCATAGCATATATAGTATTTATTCTTTCATAAGTTATATTTATCCCCATGTTTGTTACGTGCTGCTGAAATCTATGTTTTAACTGTACTCCTGTTATACCAGGAAACCCCAGGTAATTATCTATTTTAGGTGCTTTTATCAATTTACCACTGAGCTCACTGCTTCCAAAAACAATTATATTCTTATTTCTTATTTTTGCATTAATTGCTGCTGACAGTCCCGCAGGACCGCTGCCTACTATAGCAATATCATATCTAGTATCCATATACTATCACCTCCAGTTTTTATTTTCTAATTTCATAGTTAAAATGACAAATCAACTAAATTGTCAATTTGTCATTTTAAGAAATAAGGCATTTGAAAGAAAATAACAAGTCAAAGATGCGACGAATATTTTTTATCAGACAAGGAGGCAGGTTCCGCAGATAGTGAATCCTATCTAAGGGTTCTACCAACGCAGTATGATAAAAAATAGGCTAGCATACTGACTAGTTATTTCTTTGAAAATGCCTAAACAGAATTTAAACTATATATGTTTTTTCAAAGCATCTTTTATTGCATCTTTTGGTCTGAATCCAACAAATTTATCTACCATATTTCCATCTTTAAATACCATTACAGTTGGAATACTTGCAATTTTAAATTGCGCTGCTGTAACAGGATTCTCATCTACATTTAACTTAAAGAATTTTGCTTTTCCCGACAACTCATCTGAAACTTCTTCTATTACAGGAGAAAGCATTTTACATGGTCCACACCATGAAGCCCAGAAATCTACAACTACAGGAGTAGGTGCATTTTCAATTGATTGTGAAAAATTTTGATCTTTTATTTCCTCTACCATTATTTGCCCTCCTTATACCCCATAGGGGTATTATTTTTAATTATATTTTATAATATATTATCTACTAGGTCAATGTTTTTAATCCGTAAATTTAATAAAAAAACAAAAGTTTTAGTCATTTATCAAATTACTTATTATAGAATTATTGTAAATAGAATTAGGATACTTATCTACCAATACTTGAGCATATTTTTTTGCTTGTGACTTATCTCTATCTTTATATATAATGGCAAGCCTATACAGTACAGTTTCTTCATAATCCCCATTAGAAAAGCTTTTATCATATTGAATATAATAATTTATAGCATTTTTTGTATCTCCTGATGAATCTAAAGTTGTGGCAAGCATATATACTATGTCAGCATAAAGATAATTTTCACTTCCAAACTCGTAAGCTTTTGTGAGATAAGCTTTGGCATTATTATAATCTTTACTATTTAAATAATTAGTTCCTAACTTATAAAAATAAGCAGAACCTTCTTCCTTTAAGAGATTGGTACCTTCTGAAAGAAGTGCTCCTTCATCAGCACTTAATTGTTTATCTTTCCACTTTTTAACCTCTATGTATATAGAATCATAATCTTTATTTTGTATATAACCTTTAAATTTTTCCTGTGGAAAAACTTCTTTAATAGTTTCAACTTTCGGTTTAGCCTTATTGCTTACATCTGAAACCTTTTGTCCACTATTTTTAACAGTAGAAGTTTTTACTTTTGCCAAATTTTTATTAAGCAAATTTTTATTTTTGACACCATTAAAAATCAACACAATTAAAATTACCGAACATATTACACTTGCTGAAATAAAAGCTACCTTTTTAAGTGGGAACTTTTTCTTTACTATATTTAAATCTTCAAGCATCTTCATGGTCTTTTTAGCTTCATCATTGTTTACATCAACTTTTAATACATTATTTAATTTTTCCAGTGCATTTTTATACTCTCCCTTTTTTATATAACAAAGGGCACTATAATTATTTACTTTAATATAATTAAAATCACTTTCAGCACACTGCTTAAGTAACTTAAGTGCTTCATTTATTTTTAATTCTCTAATTAACCTTAAAGCCTTTACATACAAACTGAATCGAACATCATCTTCCTTTAAAGAACCGAGATATTTTTCTGAAACCCCATCTCCATTAACTTGATGGTTCATCTTCCAAAGTTTTTGAGCTTTGTCTAAATCACCCTTAAGATAAAATAAAAGTCCCTTAAGATTAATAGATGCCCTATTTTTTATATTTAAAGATATACTTTCTTCACAAAGTTCTATTGCTTTATCTATATACCCATCATTATATTTTTTTAGAGCCTTATTGTATATTTTCTGAGACTTATCCATTTATCGTATATACCACTTTCCCATTAGAATTTTTAACTTCCATCTTATTATTTGAATTTGTGCTAAAAGAATTTATAGTCCAATCTTCTACATGACATTTATTATATACATCATCTTCATATACATTGACTTTTAAGTTTACAATATTTCCATTTTTCTCTGCAGACATTATCTGTTGCTTTTTACTTGGCATCTTTATTAAGATTTCATTATCCCCTGTATCTACATTTAGCATATAAAGGTCTCCACCTTTTGAAATGGATCCACTTGAATATCCTATAACCACCAATAAATTTTTATCATCAGCCCATTCCAAGTATTTCGGAGATAATTTAGCGTTGTTTTCAATTTGAAAATTATAAACTTTCTGAGGACCTTTTATGATTATTTTCCCTGTACCTTCTTCTAAAGCTTCATTGCCTTTCCCCTCTATACAAGCATTGTAGCTTCCGCTTGTGTTACTTTTCCAAGGAGTATTAAAGTTAACTGTAGAATTATCATCCATTTCTTTCTTTATAAATTTTATTCCGCTTGAACTTTTAACAGCAGTAGAAGAAGTTTTCATTTCCTCCTTTGGTTTTTGAGTTTCCTTATTATTATTTGCATTGGTTGAGTCTATTTTTTTACTATTAGTACTACCGCTACTTTGAGTGGAAGTAGAATTGCCTTTGCTGTCAAAACAGGCTGTAAGTCCTAAAGTAAAAATAACTAATAATGAACACATTATAAAACTCAATCTATTATTTTTCATGTATAATATATTCCTCCTTGTATAAAATTATATTGTTATTTTTCGGGCTATGCAGTCTTAGTCATTTTCAAATTAATAACCAGTCAGTATACTAGCCTATTTTTTATCATACTGACTTAATATTTAATTAAATTATACCATAATAATTCTATGCTAAAAACTACTGGTATGCTATTCTACCAGTAGTTTTTAATATTACTTTTTCATTATAAGTTCTTTTGCTTTTAATATAGAGGAAGCACTCATAGAGAATTCATCCAATCCGTATTCTACTAAAGTTTCAACGGCATTTTCATCTCCAGCCATTTCTCCGCACATTCCACATATTTTTCCCTGCTTATGTGCAGCCTCTATAGTCATTTTTATAAGTTTCAAAACTGCTGGATGCATTGGATTGTAGAGATACGCTACTTTTTCATTCATCCTATCTGCCGCTAAAGTATATTGTATTAAATCATTAGTTCCAATACTGAAAAAGTCCACATACTTTGCAAGTTCATCTGAATTTACTGCCGCTGCAGGTATTTCTACCATTATTCCTGTTTGTAAATCTTTATTAAAACTCTTTCCCTCTTTAGCAAGTTCATCCATACACTCTTTTAATATTTCCTTAGCCTTTAAAAATTCTTCCAAAGAACTTATCATTGGAAACATTATTCTTAAATTTCCAAAAACAGATGCCCTCAAAAGAGCTCTTAGCTGAACTTTAAATATATCCGTTCTGTCCAAACAAAGCCTTATAGCTCTGTACCCTAAGAAAGGATTCATTTCCTCAGGTACAGGTAAATAGGAAAGCTTTTTATCTCCACCTATATCTAAAGTTCTTATAATTACAGGCCTTTTACCCATTTTCTCCACTACAGTTTTATAAGCATTAAATTGTTCCTCTTCTCCAGGCATACTTTCCCTATCCATATATAAAAACTCAGTTCTAAAAAGTCCTATGCCCTCACCGCCATTTTTTAGCACCTGATCTACGTCTTCTGGCTTACCTATGTTCCCAAAAACTTCTACTTTCTTTCCATATTTCGTAAATACTTCTACATCTATTAGAGCTTTAAGTTTTTCTTTTTCTTTATTATAATTTTCTTTTTTTATCTTATAAGCATCTAAAGTATCTTTATCTGGGTTTATTATAACTTCACCTTTTACTCCATCTACTATAATAAAATCTCCATTTTTAACTGAATCTGTTATATCGTTTAGTCCAACTACTGCTGGTATCTCAAGAGTTCTAGCCATAATTGCACTATGGGAAGTTCTTCCTCCAATATCTGTAACAAAGGCTATTACTTTGCTCTTATCCAGCTGTGCTGTATCTGAAGGAGTTAAGTCATGAGCTACAACTACCGTATTGTTTTCCATGTCAATTATAGAGGAGTTGTTTCCTGTAAGATTTGCAAGTATTCTACTACCTACATCTTTTATATCTGCTCCACGTTCTCTCATATACTCATCTTCCATAGCCTGAAAAGTTTTCATATACAAATCTACTATATCATAAAGTGCACTCTCTGCATTCACACGATCATTTACTATCTTTACTGTCACTGCACCTGCAAATTCTACATCATCTAAAAGCATGATATGACTTTCAAATACTTCTGCCTTATCTTTTCCTACTTCTTTTTCAGCTTTTGCCTTAATTTTCTCTAATTGACTTTTTGATAATTCAAGAGCTTTTTGAAATCTTTCCTTTTCTTGTATTACATCATCTATATGCTTTCTTTCTATACTTATTTCAGTTTTCCTTTTTACAACTACTTTTCCTATTGCATAACCTTTAGAAGCCGATATACCTTTTTTCATTTATTTTCCTCCTAAAACTGTATATTTATACAAAGTTATATATAAATGTTTCTATAAATATTTATTTTTTACATAATTATATCTCATATTCAAAAATTTTTAAATATATGTACTATAAATTAATCATTTCAATATAAAATATTACAATTTGGAAAATAACTGTCTAAGTTATGCATAAATAGTATCTATTTAATTAAATCCTGAAATTGACTTGAATCTTTTACAGGATCAAAATCCTTCTCTTCTCTAGCAATAGACTTAATATCTGGTGACATATCTACGGCTATCTTTAAAAATTTAACCGTATTTTCAACGTCTCCCCGTCTGCCATATATACTAGCCTTTCCATAATAACTCCAAATATAATTTTCTATCTCTAAATCTTTATCATACCAATTAAGTGCATCATCATATTTGGCATAAAGTTCATAAGCTAAGGCTTTATTGAACCTAGCGTATCCAAAATTAGGATTAATTTCAAGTGCCTTATCTATATTTTTCATACCTTCTTCATAGTTATTACTGTAACATAATGCTATACCCTTTATATTATAGGCCTTATAAAATTCCTTATCCTTATTTATAATTTCATCTGCTTTGGCAATAGCATCAGAATACTTTTTATTACTAAAAAGCTTTTGTGCTTCATCATATTTTTTATCTTCATCCTTTTTCCCGTCTGCAGGTTTTATAACTGAATTTTCTGTTATATTATTAGATTTTTGTATAACGTTTTCATTCCTTTTATCCATATAGATGTCTTTTCCTATAAGGGCTATGGAAAATATACAAAGAACACAAAATATTACGACTTTAGTCTTTAAAGAAAATTTCCCAAATAATCTGGAACTTATTCTTTTTCTATTTTTAAGAGCCATTTACTTCTCCCCCTAAAAATCCTTATAAAATTTATTCTTTATAATGTCTCTTCCTCTATCAGAATTTAAAAATTGCCAGGTAGATTCTGGAACAATTTTCTCTATTACATCCATTCTACCTTCACATAAAAGCTTCCTTACCTTGGAAGCACTTATATATTCTCCATTATACTTTTCTCTTTCAATTTCTACAACCTCTACATTATAGATAGGCATAATTTTTTTGAGAGTTTCGTTGTAAGTGCTAGTAATATCACAATAAGGTTCTTTTCCTACAAATCTTTTTTTTATATTAAACCTCTTACAAATATACTTCCCAAATATGCCGCTGTCTATTTCTTCATAAGCCTGTAATCTTTCATCTGCTTTTTTTATGAAATAATTAGGGAATGTAGCTTGAGATATAATGTATTCTCCTGCTGGAATTACTTTAACGTTTTTTAAATCTTGTATTCCTGTTTTCACCATAGTATATCTATCTGAAAATGGGAAGTCAGATTTATCTTCCTCTACCAAAAACAATAAAACCTGATTACAGTTTTTAGCAGCTTCTTCTATCAAATACCTGTGTCCTTTTGTAAAAGGATTGCAATTCATCACTAAAGCAGTACTTTCTATATTATTGTCTATAGAATATTTTTTATCTATACTATCTAAAAATTTATCTATATTATATATACCATACTCTAAAAGGGCAGCTTTTTCTGCCCTATATAAAAGTTTAAAGTTCAAAGAAATAAACACATTGATTTTATCTGGTTTTGTAAATATAAAATTATGAAATATTCCCTCATTAAAACTCTTGTCAATTAAATGGGATATAAGTGATGAAGTTAAATTTTCCCCTCTCATGTCTTTTGACACTGCAAAACACTTAAATATACTTCCTGCCTTAGAACAAGTTGCCTTTATATTTCTATTATTGTCTCTAAGTACTACAGTGTAGTCCACATCTTCGTCCAGTGTTAAATCAAACTTTTGTAAAAAACAAATTACCTCATCTTTTTCCTGATTCGAACTCAAATCTATACTTTCAAGGGATAAATCGTACATAACTTCATCCTTCCTTCCCATCTTTTTATAAAATTAGGATATAACTTTTCTAACTACATCAATTACAGTTCCATCTCTATATTCAACTACTGCTACAATTTCATCAGAAGTTTTTATAGCCTCTGGTTTTCCTGTCATCTTCTCAGCTGTTTCCTTTAATTTTTCTATAGTCATAACTGGCAAATTGGCTTTCTTTAATTTTTCTATTAAATCTTCTCTTTTTGGATTTACTGCTATTCCTCTATCTGTTACTACCACATCTATACTTTCTCCCGGTGTGGTTACTGTAGTTACCTTGTCCTTTATTATCGGAAGTCTACCCTTTATAAGATTTGTAACAACTATAGCAAGCTTTGCTCCTGCCGCAGTATCACTGTGTCCACCTGATCCTCCCATTATCATACCATCTGATCCTGTTGTTACATTTACATTAAAATCTGTATCTATTTCTGTAGCTCCTAATATCATCACATCTAGATTATTTACTACTGATCCTCTGTTATGTGGGTTACCATACATAGAACCTGACATTGTCTGATGTTTTGGATTGTCTCTATAAGATTCCACCGCTTTTAAGTCAAAACACTGTACATCAAAAATGTTTCTAAACAGTCTTTCTTGAAGCATATCAACTATATATCCTGTTATTCCTCCTGCTGCAAAACTGCCTGTAACTTCTTTTTTCTTCATTATATCTTTTAATTCCATAGCTACTGCAAGAGAAGTTCCTCCTGCTCCTGTCTGAAAAGACATTCCTTCTTTTACAAGTCCTGATGATTCTATTACCTTTGAAGCCATCTTTGCTATTTTAAGCCCTACAGGATCTTTTGTTATCTTAGTAGTTCCTGATACTATTCCTTCAGGATTTCCTATAGAATCCATTTTTACTATATAATCTACATATTCCTGACTTATTTCTATTGGACATGCAGGATAAGGTACTAAGTTATCTGTAACTGCCACAACTGTATCCGCATACTGGGCATCTGCTATTGCATATCCGAGAGATCCACAAGCAGATTTACCATATACTCCATTTACATTTCCATAGGTATCTGCTGTAGGGGCACCAATAAATGCCACATCTATATGAAGATCACCACTTTCAATTGCCCTTGGTCTTCCACCATGAGTCATCATAATTGAAGGTTTCTTTGAATATCCCTTTGATATTGCTTCTGCTACTGGTCCTGATATATAATCCGCTATAATCTGGGTAACTACTCCATTTTTCATATGCTCTACCAGCGGTTCATGTATTGGAAATATACTACTTGCTGCTACAGTTATATCCTTTATTCCTCTTTTGGCAAGTGCATATATTACATTGTTAAGTACAAAATCTCCATTTCTCAAATGGTGGTGAAATGATACAGTCATTCCATCCTTTAATTCTATCTTATCTAGTACTTCATCTATACTATTTAATACTTTATTTTCTCCAGGTTTTACACTCTTTATTTTTACTCCTGCTTTTTCCCTTATTCCATAGTTTGCAAAGGCACCTTCAAAAGGCTTCACCTTTCCATAACCTTCTATGTAATCAGGAAGTTCTCTTCCGACTGAATTTTTCACTGTAATCCCTCATTTCTACTTATTATTCTTAATTTATCCAATCAGATAAATCCAAGTAATTTTGCTAGTTCTACAGTAGTTACTGCCCTGCTTATTACTGGAGCATCTACCATTTTTCCATCTAATGAAAATACCCCAAGTCCTTTTTGTTGTGCTTCATCTCTTGCTTTTAGTACTCTAACAGCATGGTCTATTTCTTCTTTTGCAGGTGCAAATACTTCATGTATGCTGTCAATTTGTCTTGGATTTATAGCTGCCTTTCCTGTAAATCCTAGCTTTTTCGCTGTTGTCGTATCTTTTTCCAATCCTTCATAATCATTTGTATCTGTAAATGGTGTGTCTATAGCATCTACCCTAGCTGCCCTACAAGCTGTAGAAACCTTGTTTCTTGCATAGAATATTTCCTGACCTTCCTTTGTTCTCTTTATTCCAAAATCAGAAGTCAAATCTTCTGCTCCTAAAAGTACAGCTGCCACTCTTTTTGATGAGTTTATTATGTTATATACATTTTCAAGTCCATAGGCAGTTTCAACTATAGGTATTAACTTTATTGAACCTTTTTCAAATGATTCTTCTTTTTCTATGCCAGTTAATATTTTATCTATTTCCTCTAATTGTTTCTCAGTTGCCTTTGGAATCATTAGCGAATCAGGTTTAACTCTAGCTATAGTATCTATGTCCTTTGGCCCATATTCTGTATCCAAAGGATTCACCCTGACTACAAGTTCTACCTTAGAATAATCTACATTGCAAATAGCTTCTTTTACAAGCAATCTTGCACTATCTTTTTCTGTAAGACTTACTGCATCTTCCAAGTCAAGTATGACAGAATCTGCTCCAAGTATAGGTGCATTTTGAAGCATACCTGGATTATTTCCTGGCATAAAAAGCATTGTTCTTCTCAATTTTTTCATTACAATCACCTCTCTATAACGCTCTTCTCAAAGCTGTTTCAACTCTTGCTTTAATAGTATAGTCCAGTGCTCCCTTATCCTGAGCTTTTATCACTGCACTTTTTACTCCCAGCTCATCTACTTTATCTAATATGGTCTTCTTTATTTGTTTTCCAAATTGTTTCATAACTACACTCTCAAGTTCAAGTTCTATACCATCCTTATCATTTGGCATTACCATGATGAGTATATCATTTGACTCAAGGGTACCTGCCTTTGCTGGTTTATTTATTTTCATAAAATGCTACCTCCTTAAAATATGGATTATCCTGCATAATTGCAACATAATCCACATTAATTGTTTACTTCTAAAATCTATCAATGAATCTTACTTAGACTGGTCCACAGAGTCCAAGTACTCTTTTCGTCCTGATTCATATAAATTATTGCCATCTGAATCTATTACTACAATTACAGGTAAGTCTTTTACTTCTAATTTTCTTATAGCTTCAGAATCCAAATCTTCATAAGCTACTACTTCTGCTTTTTTTATGGATTTTGCTACAAGTGCTGCAGCCCCGCCTATTGCAGCAAAGTAAACAGCTCCATTTTTCTTCATGGATTCTATAACTTCTTTTGAACGAAGGCCTTTTCCTATCATTCCCTTTAACCCTATATCAAGCAGTCTTGGTGCAAATGGGTCCATTCTATAACTACTTGTTGGTCCAGCTGAGCCTATTACATGGCCTGGTTTTGCAGGACTTGGTCCTGCGTAATATATTATTGCATCTTTTACATCTATAGGAAGAGATTTACCTTCATCTAATAACTCGACCAATCTCTTATGAGCAGCATCTCTAGCAGTATATATTGTTCCTGATATTAAAACACTATCTCCTGCTTTTAAAGTTTTAACCTTTTCTTCCGTTAACGGAGTAGTTATCTTTTTTTCCATATACATGCCGTTAAATAAAACGGCTTTTCAACTCCTCTCTGAATTTCGACTTGAAATTTAATATTACAATTCTATTTCCTTATGTCTTGTAACATGACAATTTATATTTACGGCTACAGGTAATCCTGCTATATGCGTAGGGTAAGTTTCTATATTTACTGCAAGAGCTGTAGTCTTTCCTCCTAGTCCTTGAGGTCCTATACCAAGACAATTTATTTTGTCTAAAAGTTCATTTTCTAAATCTGAATAAAACTTATTTTTATTTCTTTCAGATAATGGTCTTACAAGAGCTTTTTTTGCAAGATTTGCAGCCTTGTCAAAAGTTCCTCCTATACCTACTCCTACAACCATAGGGGGACATGGATTTGGTCCTGCGTCCTTTACTACTTTTATTACAAAATCTTTAACACCCTTAAGCCCATCTGCTGGTTTAAGCATTTTTATCTGGCTCATATTTTCTGAGCCAAATCCTTTAGGAGCCACTTTTATGTTAAGTTTATCTCCTGGAACTATTTCATAATATATTACTGCAGGAGTATTATCCTTAGTATTAACTCTATTTATAGGGTCAGATACTACAGATTTTCTTAAATACCCTTCTACATATCCCTGGCTTACTCCCTTATTTATTGCGTCTTCTAAACTTCCTCCTACTATATGAACATCCTGGCCAATTGTTATAAATACACAAGCCATTCCTGTATCCTGACACATAGGCACATCTTCATTTTTAGATATATCTATATTTTCAAGTATTTTACCTAAAATGTCTTTTGCAGTAGGCCATTTTTCGTTCTCTTCACATTCTTTTATCTTTTTCTTAACATCCTCCGAAAGATAATAATTGGCATCTATACAGAGATTTCTAACAGCTTTTGTTATAGTGGATACATCTACTTCTCTCATAATTTAACACCATTCTCCTCAATTGTATTTTTAATGTATAACAAGCTCATTATATAAGGTTTTAAAACGAAAAATCAACTCGTTTTACGCATACTAATTTTTGATTACTAAAATACATATATGAAAAGGCAGTTTAAAAAACCGCCTTTTCATATATTTTCTATTTTCTTCTATTTACTAATGCAACTACTCTATTCATTTCATTATTAACTATCATATATCCTTCATCTACACCCATACCTGGTTTTGCAAGAACTTGTTTTGCACCACAGGCCATTCCTATATTGGTTGTAACTTCTGCGGATCTGTTTGTTTCATTACAAGTTCCTCCACAATAAGCTCCCATATCATGATCTTTACAATACATAATAGCATCAGCTATATTGTTGACTCCACCTAAATCTGGAGTTTTTATTTGAACCATATGACCTGCTTTATTGTCTGTAAAGAATTTAACATCATCTACTGTATTACACCATTCATCTGCTACTAATTCTGCATCTATTTTTCTACTATCTATTTCTGCTCTCAAATCTCTCAGAGCTTCCATCTGTTTTTGTCTATCTTCTACATCCATTGGTCCTTCAATTCTCAAATGGAATGGATTTGCTGCTTCTGCAAGTGAAGCTATATAGTCAGCCATAGCTTTTGTATCATATTTAAAGGCAATGCCTATAGTTCCGTATACATCAATGTGGAATATTGGGCTGTAATCTTTAGAAGTTCTAAGTTCTATTACTCTATTTCTAAGCCACTTAACATATTCTAAAAGTTTTTCTCCATGCATTCCAAGTTTTTCTTCTACGTTATTTATAAGGGCATGTGGCATAACATCTGCACCTTTTATTATCATCTTATCTACATTATCATATCTGTCATCGCCGGATTGTGCAAATATTGGGACTCTCTTTATTTCACCCTTTGGATTATATTCATTTCTTATAACTTCTGCCATTGTTATTTTCTTTGATTTTGCTACAGCATCTAATATAGCTTGTGTTATACCATATCTTATAGCTGTATGAAGTCTCTTACCATTTACCTTCATACTATCAAATTCTTCTGCTAATGACTTAAACTCGTTTAATTCTCTTCCTATTAATTTTGGAGCTATTTCCTTTTCTATAACTGGTATAAAATCTTTAGCTAAAAATAATGGATCTCTTCCACCTGCACCTGAATATTGAACAGCGGCACAATCACCATAAGCTACCTGTCCATCTTCTAGTACTAGCATTACGGATATAGCTTCCCCTGCCTGTCTAACTTTAGCAAATCCATCTGTTACAGGTTCACCTACATAAGTAAATCCATTATGTTTAGCTCCTTTTTTTATAGCCCTCTGATCATCAAAATAAAATCCTGTTTTTCCTTCTGAGCAAATTACGTCAACTATTTTCATTTTAAGTCCTCCTTGAAAATTAAACTGTTTTTAATTATTTTTCTTTTGGTCTTCCTATAAGTACTCCCTGTCCAACTGCAAATATATCATCTATAGTCATCTGAAAACTTACTTCTCTATTTTCAAATTTTCCTCTTTCCTGTAACTTTCTCTGATTAAAGTCTTTTAATTCCTGGCTAAAAGGAACGTTGCCAAAGTGCAAATATCTAACTGCTCCTGTATTATCTCTTGCTGGCATCATCTTGCCTGCATTATATTTACTTGGTGCAAATGGTACATCTATAACTCCAGTTTCAAATGCTTTTACAGTTCCTACAGCTAAATCTCCCTTTCCAAGTTCAAATACTTTATCCAATATGCATTTTACTTCTGCTTTAATTACTGATATTTCATCTTCCAAATCTTTTGACATAGGAAGTCTCTGTCCACTTAACATATTTAAAGCCATCTTTGTTGCTTTTATTCCTGCTGCATTAGCTTCTTTAGTAGGGATTCCTATAGCTTCATGAGGTGTCTTAACTATAACTTTTGTTGCTCCTGCAAGGGCTGCTGTAGCTGCTCCTGTAGATATAACTCCAAAAGCTTTTGCTTCATCTGCAGGGAATCCTCCCATCCACTGATGAAATACTGTAGTTATATAAACATCATTGTATCCATACTTTTTCAAGTATTCATCTATCTGCTGCTCTAATGCTCTCATAGCCGCTACATCCTGAACTACATTACCACACTCGCCATATCCTACAGTTATATTCTTAACACCCTGTTCTGCTGCAAGTAACCCCTCTATTATAGCTACTGCATTTGAAGTACTTGGTGGTACTAATGTTCCTGTAAGCGGTCCAAACGGTTCTCTATTTATAGATACTCCATTTTCTTCATAAAATCCAACTAATCTATCACAATACTGCCAATCTACAAGTGACTTAGCTATTGAAACATTCTTTGCATAAGGTACATTATAGGATATACATCCTCCTTCATTTGAAGTAAATCCACCTGCATGAATTATTTCTGCTAAAAGTCTTGAATCTGGAGTACCATGTCTAGCCTGTACTGGTAAATCCAATGCTTCTACTACTTGTCTACATCCCTTAACTCCGTGATTTACTCCTGGAAATCCATTTAAAAGTGACCTTCCCTGAGCTTTACTCTCTTTTATACCTACTTCACATTCATCATATCTATTCTGTCTCGTATAACTATCTATAGTTGTTGGAAGGAGATCAGCTCCACCTTCATCTTGTAAATGTTTTAATAATTTAATATGATCATCTATAAGTGCAACTCCAGCTCTTGGTTGGGCTAAAGTAATTCCCTGTTCTTTTGCCTTTATTAACTTTTTAGGAAAACTCTTATGCTCAGGTAACTTCTTTAAATAATCTACTGCTTCCTTAAGATCAACTTCCTTACCTGTTGGCCATTGACTTAAAACTTCTTCTCTAACTTTAAAAAATTGTTCTTCTGACCATTTTTTATTTTTAAGTTCCATATCTTTACCCCCTTATATTTTCTATTTTGTTATACAACATATTTTTTTAGTGTTAACTAAATATTTTTTCATTATTCTAACTGCTATGTCCGGATACTCTTCTGAAAGCAGTCCCATAGCAGATAATATATAACTTCTATCTACTAAATACTCTGGATCCTTTGGTTTCAAATGCATAGGATCTTCTGTAGTAAAAATTCCTGCTTTTAATATTTCTTCAGGATCTTCACTGTGAACCAATACTCCACCTGTTCCTATGAGGTATTTGGTATTTAAAAGGTCTTTTCCTATTTGAGAATATACAACTCCACAAGGGGTATACACACTAGTCAAAACTCCAACGTGTCTTTCCATAGCCATTTCCGTAGCTACCTTTGCCATTGCTTCATCAAATTTTATATCCCTTTCATTGTCAGGAATCATTTTTATATTTTCACTTCTATATTTACAGCCAGCCTCTATATCTATGCTTTTATCTTCTAAATATTTGAGTACCCTTTTAGTACTGGCAGCTTCCCATAAGGACACTGCGGAATATCTCATTCCCAGATCTCCTTCTACAGTTCTCTTTGCAAAAGGCTCCTGTAATCCTCTTAAAGTTACTGCTGGTTTTGTAGGCTCTCCATCAGCCAAAGAATGTACATCCGTAGTAGCTCCACCTATATCTACTACTACTAAATCACCTATACCCTCTTCTTTATCACTTCCAAGACTTAAAGTTTTGGCAGCTTTTAACACAGCAGCTGGCGTAGGCATAAGGATACCATTTATATATTTTTCAGCATTTTTCATTCCCTTAGCTTCAACTATTTTTTCCATGAATATTTTTCTTATTTCTTCCCTAGCTGGTTCAACATTTAAGACATTTAGCTTAGGCATCACATTTTCAGCTACTTTATAAAACATTCCTGCATCTTCTAATATTTTTGATACTTCATCTTCTGCTACTTTATTTCCTGCTACAACTATTGGAATATCCATTCCACTTTTAGCTAGCAACTTAGCATTGCCAATTATACACTCTTTATTTCCTCCATCTGTTCCGCCGGCTAAAAGTATCATGTCTGGATTTGAATTTTTTATTTCTTCCATTTCCTTTGAACTCAAATCATAACTATAAACATGCATAACTCTTGCTCCAGCACCAAGTGCTGCTCTTTTAGCAGCTTCAGCAGTAAGCTCTGGTACAAGGCCTATAGCAACCATTTTTAGTCCACCTGCAGCAGATGAGCAAGCCAGTTTCTTTATGAAATTAACTTTTTTATTCCTTAATTTACTTTGTAGTTCTGCATAGGCTTTGTTAAAACCTATCATTATGTCATCTTCCACTGTAGTTATAGCTTTAGCTGTACCTAAGATCTCTTCATTTTCTATATCCACAGCTGTCAACTTTGTATAGGTACTTCCAAAATCTATAAGCAAATATCCTTTCATAATTAACCACCTCTGTTCTCATAAAGAGGATTCAATAATTAGATTACTTTTCCATTACTTTTATACATTTAAATCTTTTTTCAAATCATCAATTGTAATTTCAGGTAATGTTCCTGGTGGATATATTCTATCAAATCCCATACTCTTAAATTTATTATATACATCTTCCCACTTTTGTTTTCCAACCACTAAATTTCCACCTGCATAAATTAGTATACCTTTAAGACCTGACTCATCACATTTTTCTCTAAGTCCCCTGCAGTCCATTTCTCCATGCCCATAAAGTGAGGATACTAAAATGGCATCTGCTTTAGTTTCAATTGCAGCATTTATAAAATCTTCTTGTGGTGAAAGAACTCCTATATTTATTACGTTAAATCCAGCTTCTGTAATGGCATGATCTAATATTTTATTTCCAACTGCATGACAATCAGAGCCAATTACTCCTAAAACTATGGTTTTCATTATAAAACACCTCCAAATTGCATAAATACCAATTAATCATATATTAAAAAATAAATAATATTATTTATTTTCAATCTTATTTAACTCCAATTTCCATACTTTAGCTCAATTATTTTGGTTGAGTTCAACTATTTTTGATTTTAAATCCTTAATTGAACTATCATCGAGATTATACAAGAATCTCATTATATGTTTCTTGTCCACATTATGTGATTCAACATCTTTATATCTTCCTGGTGAAACTATCAATATATCTGCATTATTTATAACTTTCTCAAGCTCCTGGTCATTAAACGTATTACTAAACTCAATATCAATATCTCCTAATCCTGCTCTTTCAAGTGCTCCTCTTGCTTTAAACATAAACTCCTTAGAAATGCACACAAAAGCAAATTTAGTATCACTAGGATATCTAGCAATTTTAACTATTGTTGCCAAATCTACATTTATGGCTACACCTATTACTTCTTTGTGTAATCCTTCCGTTAGTTTAATTACTTCATTTACATGGTTAAAAGTTGCTATTATAACTTGGCTTTTTTCTATAATCTGCCTAGTTTCACTGCTTATATTTCTTATATCATCAAGAGTAAAAGGTACTATATTCATGTCCGTGCTTTCCATAAGCTGTTTGCTAAACATTCTAGATTGCTCTATGTTACATTCCACATATACCCCACTAATTTTACTTATAAGTTCTTTCTTTTCTCTTATTCTTTGAGTTACAATTTCTAAAAACACATCTGGATCTATGCCTGATTCAATAGCTTCTTCAAACGCAAGATCTATAAACTTTGTTATTTTTTCCTTTGTATTTTGAACTTTCCAAGGATTTGCCTCTTCTGCTACAAAAGTTCCTCGTCCCTGGTAAGATTTTAAAACGCCATCTTGTTCTAATTCATTATAAGCTGTGCTTATAGTATTTCTACTTACATTAAGTCTTTCAGATAATTCTCTTTCTGTAGGCATTTTTTCGCCTACCTTAATGAGGTTACCTTTAACTAAATCCATTATTTGGTTTTTTACTTGTAAATATAATGGTACTCCACTATCTTTATTTATTTTAATGTTTATGGCAATCACCTCAAATCATTGGATTAATGGATTAATCCATTACTTTACCTAAAGGGTACCATATTGCAAGTTTAAAATCAATAGCTTTTTGTTAACTTTCAATTTTCAGAAAATTCTTATGAAATTGTTTTCAGAATGTGCTTTTAAAGGGTTAGGAACTAAATAAACTCCTTCTTCAATTAGCCTAAATTTAAGGATGGCTACCATTAATTAGTCCAATTTTACTTAACACAAACTTAAAGTCCAATTTTGAGAAATGTCTTCTAAAATAAAAGATTTGAACAATTCCCCTTTACGAATTGCATATTACTATGCAATTCGTAAATTTGCCCCCTTATAAGGACTATTTTTATGTAAATATTAGGGAATACAATTTTTTCAGTATAGATATGTTAAATTTTTTTATTTAATTATGATTTTCCTGAACAACACTTTTCTTTTTTTTAGTTGCATTTTTATTAACACCAAATACATAATAGCAGATAATTAAAGCTGCTATCCAAATAGGTCCTAATACAACCGCTATTACAGTATCCGGGTTAAATGCCATCATTACAAATACAAATACTAAATATGCTAAACTAATATAACTTACATAAGGATATCCTTTAGTCGGAAATTTCAATTCTCCTATCTGTTTTTGTGTGAGAGTTTTTCTAAATTTCATTTGTCCAAGTACAATCATAAACCAGGCAAAAAGTCCTGCAAAAGTTGCAATAGATGCAATATATGTAAATACTCGTGCTGGGAGAAAATAATTAAGTATAACACCTACAAGCATACATGATGAAGAACCTATTATTGCATTCTTAGGCACTTTGGTACTACTAAGCTTGCTAAATATTTTAGGTGCTCCCCCTTGAAGCGATAAATTATATACCATACGTCCTGTCGTATAAATACCGCTATTACATGAAGACAGTGCTGCAGTAAGTACAACAAAATTTATAATTCCAGCTGCAGCCTTAATTCCTATTTTATTAAAAGTCAATACAAAAGGGCTTCCTATAACTCCTATTTTATTCCAGGGATAAAGCGACATAATTACTGTTAACGATCCAATATAAAATATGCAAATTCTCCAAAAAACCTTATTAATAGCTGATGGTATGGTTTTTTCAGGATTTTTTGCTTCTCCTGCTGTAATTCCTATAAGCTCAGTAGCAAAAAAAGCAAAAGTAACTAGTGGTAATGCTTTTAGTAACCCTTTTATTCCATTAGGGAAAAATCCTCCATTTTTCCACAAGTTTGTAAATCCTACTATCTTTCCTCCATTTCCTATTCCAGTAAATATAACAATTAGTCCTAAAATGATCATGACAATAATAGCAACAACTTTTATTATTGCAAACCAAAATTCAAACTCTCCATAAGCTTTTACATTAATTAAGTTTACAGTTATCATTAAGGCAAGTGCTGCAAAAGCAGATACCCACCTTGGAACTGATGGAAACCAAAAATTTATGTAAATACCAATAGCCGTAATCTCTGCCATACAACATGAAATCCAATTCAGCCAATAAGTCCATCCCGTTAAATATCCAGCAAGTGGTCCTATATACTCATTAGCATAAGCACTAAAAGAGCCTGCAAGCGGCTGTTCAACTGACATTTCACCAAGTGCACGCATGATAAAAAATAAAATAGTACCGCCTATGGCATAATCCAGCAGAATCGACGGTCCTGCCATACTAATTGTACTTGCAGATCCTAAAAACAATCCAACTCCAATAGCACCACCCAGTGCTATTAACTGAATATGCCTTTCTTCCAATCCACGATCAAGATCTTCATGCAAATCAGAATTTTTATTATTCATTATAAAATCCTCCTTATATTTTGTATGTTTTTTAACTTGTTATCATTAAGTATTGTTAAGCTTTGCTGGAATACACTTTGGTATCAATATATTAGTACTAGCCATATTAACTGAGTATTCGATAACATTTTCTAATTCTCTTACATTTCCCGGCCAATTATATAATAGTAAATGTTTTTTTACTTCTTCTGATATACTAACAATATTTTTTTTAAATTTTTCGTTATATTTCCCCAGGAAATATTCAGCTAACAATATGATATCCTCGGGACGTTTTCTAAGAGGTAGTATCATTATCGGTATCACACATAATCTATAGAAAAGATCTTCCCTAAATTCACCATTTTTCATCTACTCATCTTACAAATCGCCCTAGCAAATACCTCTTTTCCTGTACCACTTTCACCTAAAATTAAAATGTTAGATTCACATCCTGCAGCTTTTGTATCTTTCATAATATATGGAATATTCATTGAAGCATTTCCCATATTCAGTAATTGGGCAAGTCTTACAAATTTCACTTCCATTAGGACTGTCAATGATTAATGGCTTACCATTTTTAATAACATAATCATTGGCACAGCCCTTAGGAAGAGCTTGCCCAATTGATTTTTTGAATAATCCACTTGCTGCAACCCTTACTAAATGGCTATCTACAACATAGATATCAAATTCAATAACCGAACTTGTTGTCTCTATTAAATTTTATATAAATTCTCTTATCTCATACATTGAACTATACATATTATTTCACTATCCTGCCTAAACTTGTATGCTACTTTATATTAATTAGCATGACATAGTAATGAGTAAATATCTCCTATCATAATGCTTTACAATATGACATAATTACATTTTATACTGAAATATACCTAAAACTATATAATTATACTTAAACATACTTTATACATAAAATATACAATTAAGCCATAGTAACTTTACTTTTTCTATACATCTTGTTTTCTCTAGTTGCACAAAAATGAAGTAGACTTTGCCGCTGCAGCAAAATCTACTTCATTTTAGTTGATTTTTAATTAGAAGAATAATATTCTTTCACTGATCTAGCTATAGAATCCGCTATTTTACTCTGATACTCATCCGTAATCAATTTACTTTTTTCCTGAGCATTAGATAGGAATCCACATTCTACAAGTACAGAAGGTATAGTATCTTCACATCTAAGTACCTTATAACAATTTTTTGCTGCTTTTTCCTTTCTATTATTGTTCTTGTCTAGATCATTTACTAAATTTTTTTGAAGAATATGAGCTAATTTTTTACTATTATCATTTTTAGAGTACCACACCTGAGCTCCATAGTATTTAGCCTGAGGAAACATATTTAAGTGTATACTTATAAACATATTACAATTTGTACTTTTCTTCAATTTACATCTATTATTTAAATCTTCAACTTTCTTTTTTCTTATTCTCCCATCATTTGTATACAGTCCCTCATCTTTTTCTCTAGTCATAACAACTTTAAATTTTTCTTTCAGTAACTTGTCCTTAAGTTTATTGCTTATTTTTAAATTTATTTCCTTTTCCATTATTCCATCTTTTGATATTGCTCCACTGTCTATTCCTCCATGACCAGGATCTATAAGTATAGTGCTATTTTCTTTAGTAACATTTTCATTACCTAATACTAAATATGGACATACCATGTTTACGCTGCATATTATCAATATCAACAATATAACTTTTACTTTTTTTATGTTCAATATACACCAACTCCTTATAATTATTTAGAGCCTTAATATATATTTACCCAAAACATAAAAAGTTATTAAATTATTTTCAATAAAAAATAGTTTATACATACACAAATTTTGTATGTATAAACTATTTTGAATTCTAATATTATCTCTTTGAAAATTGTGGAGCTCTTCTTGCTTTTTTAAGACCATATTTCTTTCTTTCTTTCATTCTTGGATCTCTTGTTAAGAAACCAGCTTTTTTAAGTTCCGGTCTTAAATTTTCATCTGCTTTTAAGAGAGCTCTTGATATTCCATGTCTTACAGCTCCAGCCTGACCTGTAAATCCTCCACCATGAACATTTACAAGGACATCAAATTTTCCTTTAGTTGAAGTCAATTCCAATGGTTGGTTAACTATAACCTTTAAAGTATCCAATCCAAAGTAATCATCCATATCTCTCTTATTTATAGTTACTTTACCTTCTCCAGGTACAAGTCTAACTCTTGCTATTGACTTTTTTCTTCTTCCTGTTCCAAAATACTGAACCTTAGCCATTTTTTATCCTCCCTCCAGCTCTAACCTAATATTTTAATTCTAATACTTCTGGCTTTTGAGCTTCATGATTGTGCTCAGAACCTCTGTATACTTTTAACTTTTTGAACATTTGTCTTCCTAGTGGACCATCTGGAAGCATTCTTCTTACAGCTTCCTGGAATACAAATTCTGGCTTCTTTGCTAAAGCATCTCTATAAGAAGTTTCCTTTAATCCACCTGGATATAAGGAATGATGTCTCAACATCTTTTGATCTAATTTTTTACCAGTTAGAACTACTTTTTCAGAATTTATTATTATTACAAAATCTCCTGTATCAACATGCGGTGTATATATAGGTTTATTTTTACCTCTTAATATTGAAGCAACTTGACTTGCTACTCTTCCAAGAGGTTTTCCTGCAGCATCGATAACATACCATTTTCTTTCAATTTCTTGGGGTTTTGCTATATATGATTTCATGGCTTTCCCGTTATATTACTAACGGTTTTCAACTCCTCTCACATTCTAGTTTCTTTTAATCTCTAAAAAGAGATTTTTAAATTTTGATAAACGATTCTCTATATAAAGACCCGGGGCTGGTGGATCCTTTATATCCAAAATACAAACAATTTATATTATAATACAATGTGCCTGGTGTGTCAATCTAGTAAAATATTTTTTCCAAACAAAGTCCTAAGGCTGGTACAGGCTTCCCGGCTTTTGACCTATCCTTAGACTCTAAAATATCTCTCACATATTCTGGCGTAAACCTTCCTAACCCTACTTCTAATAAAGTACCTACTATTATCCTTACCATATTGTACAAGAATCCATCTCCAACTATACTAAACTTAATCAAATTATCTTCTTGCATAATAGTTAATTCTCTCACTGTCCTAACAGAAGATTTAGCAGAACTTCCCTTTTTCTTAAAAGCAGAAAAATCATGAGTTCCTATAAAATACTTACATGCATTTTTCATTTTATCAATATCCAATTTTCTTCTAAAGTAATAAACATATTGTCTTCCAATAACAGGCCTATTATTTCCTGTTACTATTGTATAAACATATTTTTTACCTAAACTGTAATACCTAGAATGAAAACTATCGTCCACTTTTCTGGCGTTTAATACAACTATATCCTTAGGTAATACCCCATTTAGTGCCATTTTAAAATTAGGACTTGGTATTTTACTGTTAGTAAAAAAGTTGCACACAAACCCTCGCGCATGGACTCCTGCATCAGTTCTGCTTGCACCTATAACTTCAGAAAAGTTCCCTGTAATTTTTTTAATAGCTTCTTCTAATCTTTGCTGAATTGTCATAGCATTATTCTGTCTCTGCCATCCGGAATAATTTGTACCATCGTATTCTATTGTAAGCATTATATTTTTCATTAATGCCACCACATTCTACTTAATATAGACACACACACCAATGCAAAAGTACACACTGATGCCGTAAAGTCCTTATTAGTTAACTTAAGCTGCTTCATTCTAGTTCTGCCTTCTCCACCTGTGTAACATCTAGCTTCCATTGCCATTGCCAGTTCATCTGCACGCCTAAAAGAGCTTATAAAAAGTGGAACTAGGATTGGGATAAGATTCTTAGCTCTCTGAATTATGTTTCCAGATTGGAAATCCGCTCCTCTTGCCATCTGAGCTTTCATTATTTTATCTGTTTCATCCATTAATGTCGGTATAAATCTAAGTGCTATAGTCATCATCATAGCAAGTTCATGAGCAGGTACCCCTATTTTTTTCATTGGATTTAAAAGCTTTTCTATTGCATCTGTGAGTTCAATAGGAGATGTAGTCAAAGTTAGTAGTGAAGTTCCTATAATTAAAAATATAAGTCTTATTGCCATAAATGCAGCCATAACTAATCCTTCTTTATAGACGACTAAAAACTTCCACTTAAATAAAGGTGGATTAATCCCCGTTGTCATAAATATATTCAGCACTGCAGTTATAACAACTAATATAAATATTGGTTTAAGTCCTTTATAAATGTATGAAAACTGTATCTTAGATATAAGTATTGAAATTATAGTGAATAATACTATAAATATATAGCCTTTAAAACTGTTTACTATAAATAAATCTACAATATATATTAAAGATATCAATATCTTAACTCTTGGATCCAACTTATGAACAAAAGAATTCCCAGGTACATATTGACCTATTGTAATATCTTTAATCATTTACTAGCTCTCCTAACTTTTACTTAATATTTTGAGTATTTCTTCTTTTGCCTGCTTTACTGTAAATACATCTTTTGATATATTTATACCCTTTTCCCTAAGCTTTTTTACCATATATGTTACTTGAGGTACTGCAAGTCCTACACTTTCCAAAGTGTCAACTTCATTAAAAACTTTTTCAGGAGGGCCATCAAGTATACATTTTCCCTGATGCATTACAATTATTCTGCCAGCCAGCTTAGCTACATCTTCCATACTATGAGATACAAATATTATAGTCATATTGTATTCTCTATGTAAATTTTTTATTTCTGAAAAGATGTCATCTCTTCCCTTGGGATCAAGACCTGCTGTTGGTTCATCTAATATGAGTACTTTAGGTTCCATAGCAACTACTCCTGCTATAGCAACTCTCCTCTTTTGTCCTCCGCTTAATTCAAAAGGAGATTTATCCTTGTAATCTTCATATTTTAATCCCACCATATTCATGGCTCTCTTTACTCTTTCATTTATATCATCATCACTCAAGCCCAAATTTTTAGGACCAAAAGCGATGTCTTTTTCTATAGTTTCCTCAAATAACTGATATTCAGGATACTGAAATACAAGTCCTACTTTTTTTCTTATGAAATTTAAATTTATTTTTTTATCAGTAATATCTACTCCATCTACTATTATCTTGCCTGCACTTGGTTTTAAAAGTCCATTTATATGTTGAATAAGTGTTGATTTTCCAGAACCCGTGTGTCCTATCAAAGCAACAAATTCTCCATCTTCTATTTCAATATTTATGTCATCTAGTGCTTTTTTTTCAAAGGGTGAACCTTTCATATATATATGAGTTAAATTTTCTATTTTAATCGACATAATTCACTCACCATCTCATCTATAGTTAGTATATCAGGTTTAATATCTACACCACTATTCCTAAGTTCATAGGCTAATTCTGTCATTTGAGGTACATCAAGTCCTATTTTTTTCATTTTAGATACCTGACTAAATATGTTTCTAGGAGATCCTTCCATTATAATTTTACCTTCATCCATAACAATTATTCTATCTGCTTCTACTGCTTCTTCCATATAATGTGTAATTAGAATTACTGTCATATTGTACTTGCTGTTTATATCTTTTATTGTACTCATTACTTCACGCCTACCAGACGGATCAAGCATTGCAGTTGATTCATCAAATATTATACAATCAGGTCTCATGGCAAGTACTCCTGCTATAGCTACCCTTTGCTTTTGTCCACCTGAAAGTAAATGAGGTGCATGTCTCCTATATTCATACATATTTACTCTTTTTAAGCACTCATCAACCCTTGCTCTTATTTCTTCTGATGGAACCCCTAGGTTTTCTGGACCAAAAGCAACATCTTCTTCTACTATAGTAGCAACTATTTGGTTATCTGGATTCTGGAAAACCATTCCTGCTTTATTCCTTATCTTCCAGGTATTTTTTTCATCTGATGTATCTATATCTTCTACATATACTTTCCCATCAGTTGGAACTAAAAGAGCATTTATATGTTTAGCCATAGTAGATTTTCCAGATCCATTCCTTCCAAGCACTACAAGGAATTCTCCCTTTTTTACCTGAAAATTCACATGATCTACAGCTAATTTTTCATTTTCATTATCATTGTCCTTATATTTATAGCTTACATTATCACATACTACCATATTTTTTTCCATAGAAACACCTCACTAATTTGATGAGCAACAAAATTGAAACAGCATTTTATAGAAAAACAGGGATTAAGCTAGTCTTTACTTAATCCCTTTAATTTTATACTAACTCTAGTATAACTAATTCGGCTCCATCGCCTCTTCTTGGACCCATTTTATACATTCTAGTGTATCCACCATTTCTTTCAGCATATTTAGGAGCTATATCTGCAAATAAATTTTTTACAACTTCTTCTTCAGTCACAAAAGAAAGTACTTGCCTTCTAGCATGAAGATCTCCTCTTTTTGCAAGAGTAATCATCTTTTCTGCTAAACTTCTTGTTTCCTTTGCTCTAGTTACAGTTGTCTGTATTTTGCCATGCTTTAAAAAGTTAGTAACAAGACTTCTAAGCATTGCTCTTCTTTGGTCAGATGGACGTCCTAATTTACGATACTGTGCCATTTATATCCCTCCTTACTGTAGGTAATAAGTTTATCCGTTCGTTATTTTAACAAATTTTAGTCTTCACTTTGCTTTAATGATAATCCTAAGGCATCAAGCTTTTGCTCAACTTCTTCTAAGGATTTTTTACCCAAATTCCTTACCTTCATCATATCATCCATTGTTCTTTCTGTTAACTCTTGAACTGTATTTATTCCAGCCCTCTTTAGACAATTATAACTTCTCACTGAAAGGTCTAATTCTTCTATTGTCATCTCAAGAACTTTTTCCTTTTTATCCTCTTCCTTTTCAACCATTATTTCTACATTATTAGCATGATCAGTAAGAGTCATAAATAGTTTAAAATGTTCTATGAGAATTTTAGCTGATAAACTTACAGCTTCATCTGGTAATATAGTCCCATTAGTCCAAACTTCCAATGATAATTTATCATAATCAGTTATTTGACCAACTCTTGTATTCTCTACAGCAAAATTAACTCTTTTAATAGGAGTATATATTGAATCTACAGGAATAGTACCTATTGGCATGTCTTCAGACTTATTCTTTCTTTGAGAAACATATCCTCTTCCTCCGTTGACAGCAATCTCCATATAGAGTTTACCATCATCATCTAAGGTAGCTATATGTAAGTCTTTATTAATTATTTCAACATCACCATCTGTTTTTATGTCTCCTGCAACAACTTCTCCTGGTCCTTGCGCATCTATATATATAGTTTTAGGACCTTCTCCATTCATCTTTAAAGCTAATTCTTTTATATTTAGAATTAGCTCTGCAACATCCTCTTTTACTCCACGAATAGTTGAAAATTCATGAAGTACACCATCTATTTTTATATGATTAGCAGCAACTCCTGGAAGGGAAGAAAGAAGAATCCTTCTAAGTGCATTACCAAGAGTAATACCATAGCCTCTTTCAAGGGGCTCCACTACAAACTTTCCATAGTTACCATCTTCACTATTTTCAACACATTCTATTTTGGGTTTTTCTATTTCTAACATGAATATAACCCTCCTTCTATTTATCTAATAATGTATTCTGAGGGCAACTGATTCTATATTAACTACTTGCTGTATAACTCTACGATTAATGTTTCGTTAACAGGAACATCTATATCCTCTCTTGTTGGCTGTCTAAGAACTTTTGCTTGGAAATTTTCTACATTTCCTTCTAACCAAGTTGGTAAAGTTTTTGGGTTTTCTGCAAAAGTTTTAAATTTCTCTGATGACTTGCTCTTATCACTTACTGTTATATTATCATTAATTGATACCTTAAAAGAAGGTATATCTACTTTTCTACCATTAACTAAAAAATGGCCATGAGTTACCAATTGTCTAGCTTCTGCTCTTGACTGTCCATATCCTAATCTATAAATTACATTGTCAAGTCTTGTTTCAAGTAAAACTAATAAATTTTCACCTGTTATTCCCTTTTTCCTATCAGCTGTTTCATAATATTTTCTAAATTGTCCTTCTAATAGTCCATATATTCTCTTAGCCTTTTGCTTTTCTCTCAACTGTAAACCATAGTTTGATACCTTTTTTCTTCTTTGACCATGTTGTCCTGGTGCATATCCTCTTCTTGAAAATGCACACTTATCTGTATAACATCTATCCCCTTTAAGGAATAATTTTAAGCCTTCTCTTCTGCAAAGTCTGCATACTGATCCAGTATATCTTGCCATTAAAACTTACACCTCCCGTTACTAAACTCTTCTTCTTTTTGGTGGTCTGCATCCATTATGTGGAATTGGAGTAACATCCTTGATCAATGTAACTTCAAGTCCTGCTGCCTGTAATGACCTTATTGCGGCTTCTCTACCAGCCCCAGGTCCCTTAACATATACTTCGATGCTTTTTAATCCATGTTCCATAGCTGCTTTAGCTGATGTTTCAGCTGCCATTTGTGCAGCAAATGGAGTGCTCTTTCTAGAGCCTCTAAATCCTAAGCCACCTGCACTAGCCCAGGACAAAGTGTTTCCCGCAGCATCGGTAATTGTAACTATAGAATTATTAAAAGTTGATCTTATATGTGCACAACCATGTTCAACATTTTTTCTTTCTTTTTTTCTCTTAGTTGTCTTTCTAACTTTTCCAGCTGCCATCTTTTTACCTCCTTATATTATTTTCCTACTACTTTCTTCTTACCTGCTACCATTTTCTTAGGTCCTTTTCTTGTTCTTGCATTTGTCTTTGTTTTCTGTCCTCTAACTGGCAGACCTTTTCTATGTCTTATTCCTCTATATGAACCTATCTCTATCAATCTCTTTATATTAAGAGCAATTTCTCTTCTCAAGTCACCCTCAATTGTTACATTCTTTATGCAATTTCTCAAAGAGTTAACTTCTTCTTCTGTTAGGTCTTTAACTCTAGTATCTGGATTTACTCCAGTTTCTTTTAGAATTTTTTGAGAAGTTGATAACCCTATGCCATATATATAAGTTAGACCTATTTCAACTCTTTTTTCCTTTGGTAGGTCAATACCTGCTATTCTTGCCATTAAAATTTACACCTCCTAAAATCTGATTGGTAAGGATTAATTTACTTTATTTATATTATATTAAGCTTTAAAGCCAGCAAAGTAAATAACTTTACATTGCTGCAGCCGCACCTTAAAACATTATTAACTCATAAATCATGCATTAAGTATCAATAATGCGTTTTACTAATACTTACTTTTCTATTAGTTTAGCCTTGCTTTTGTTTGTGCTTAGGATTTTCACAGATAACCATTACTCTTCCTTTTCTCTTTATAATCTTGCACTTTTCGCACATAGGCTTAACTGATGGCCTTACTTTCATAGCTAACCCTCCTTATTACTTCGCTCTCCAAGTTATTCTCCCACGGGTCAAATCGTAAGGAGAAAGCTCTACTGTAACTTTATCACCTGGTAATATTCTTATAAAATTCATTCTCAATTTACCAGATATATGTGCTAATATCTTATGTCCGCTTTCTAATTCTACCTGAAACATAGCATTTGGTAAAGCTTCTAAAACAGTACCCTGAATTTCAATAACATCATCTTTTGACATAAGGTATAATCAAACCTCCTTGTTATTGCTGACTGCAAAAATCTGTTTAGCACCGAGCTTATAATCACTTTCAACGTACCAGTAAATTATGCTTCATATACTTACAGTCTATATTAATCCATAATACTAACACTTCAAATTAAAGTCAATATTTCCGAAGTATTTTCTAAAACAGTATTGTTTTAATATATACTCCTCTGAAATTCTATCCAATTATTCAGTAGTTATTCTAGATTTTACTGTATCATCAGCTTTTGCTTGGTTTTCAACTTACAGGTTCCAGCATATCTATCTCTATTTGTGCTAAATTATTTGCAAATAGATTTTAAACTTTCTTTTACTCTTTGAAAAACCTCATTTATTTCTCCAGTACCATCTACTATAGAAAGTGCTTTCTGCTTTTTATAGTACCCAATCAGAGGTTGAGTTTGCTCCTCATATACATCTAACCTATCCTTAACAGTTGACTCGGTATCATCTTTTCTTTGTATAACATCACTATTACACACATCACACTTGCCCTCAGTTTTAGTAGGATTAAATTTTACATGATAACTTGCACCACAAGATGGACAAACTCTTCTACCTGTCATTCTTTCAAGAATTAATTCTTTAGGAACATCTATAAGGAGAGCTGTATCTATCTTTTGCCCTTTATCATTTAAAAATAAGTCTAGAGCTTCAGCTTGATTTACGGTTCTAGGAAATCCATCTAATAAAAATCCTTCTTTGCAATCATCCTTGCCTAATCTATCTTTAACTATATCTATAGTAACCTCATCTGGCACTAATTGTCCGTTATCTAAATACTTTTTTGCCTCAACTCCAAGAGGAGTCTTCTCTGAAATATTCTTTCTAAAAATATCTCCAGTGGATATATGAGGTATGGAATATCCTTCACTAATAAATTTAGCTTGAGTCCCTTTTCCAGCTCCTGGAGGACCTAATAAAATTATTTTCAACAGCACCATCTCCAAAAATATTTTATCAATTCAAAAATCCATGATAATGACGCATTACTAGTTGCGATTCTAATTGTCTTATGGTTTCAATAGCTACATTTACTATAATTAATAGCCCTGTTCCGCCAAAATATATGCCTTTAAAACTAGTATAAGTTTCTGCTACTATAGGAGATATTGCTATTATTCCTGCAAAAGCTCCTCCTAATACTGACACTCTGGCTAAAACTCTTTCAATAAATACAGCCGTAGGTTCCCCTGGTCTTATGCCAGGTATAAATCCTGAAGACTTATTCATATTTTCAGCCATTTCTTCTGGTTTCATAGTAACTTCAGTATAAAACCATGTAAAGAAAATTGTAAGCAAGAAATAAAGTACTAAATATAACCAATTACTTTCTTTAAATGGACTATATACACTTCCTGTTATAAACTTATTAAAAGCCGAATCAGGCCAAAATTGACCTATAGTCATTGGAAACTGCATAACTGATATAGCAAATATAATTCCAATAACAGCTGCTCCATTTACATTAATTGGAATATTAGTAGACTGTCCTTTATACATTCTCCCTGCATTCGTTTTTCCTGCATACTGTATAGGAATTCTTCTCTCAGATAAACTTGAAATTACAACTCCTAAAAATAGCAAGAATATAACTGCTGCAAGTCCTATTACCTCCACAAAACTAACTGTTTCAACTTGTTGCATTTTGAAAATTCCAGATACTGCAGAAGGGAATCTCGAAATAATGTTTATAAATATTATAAGAGATATTCCATTTCCAATACCATGCTCAGTAATCTGATCACCAAACCACATGAGAAAAGTTGACGCTACAGTCACAGTAAATATTATCATAAATATATTGAACTTATCAGATGGGTTTGCAAGTGCACCTGCTCTATTTATAATAACATATATGGTTATTCCTTGAATTACACCTAGTGGTACTGAAGCATATCTAGTGTATTCCTGTATCTTCTTTCTACCTTCTTCTCCTTCTTTAGATAATTGCTCTAAACGAGGCAAAGCAACTGTAAGAAGTTGGAATATGATGGATGAATTGATAAATGGAATAACTCCCATAGCAAATATACTAAATCTGCTAAATGCGCCTCCTGCTAGAAGATCATAAAAGCCAAACAACGAGCCATTGCTAGTTAAACTACTTAACTTTGTAGTATCAATTCCTGGAACAGGAATAAAATTTCCCATTCTAAAAATTATTATCATAAATAAAGTAAACAGCAATCTTTTCCTTAGTTCAGGAACTTTCCAAGCATTACGCAAGGTTGATAGCACTTTATATCACCTCTACTTTTCCCCCAGCTGCCTCTATCTTTTCCACTGCAGTCTTAGTAAACTTAGCTGCTTTTACTGTAAGTTTCTTTTGTAACTCACCATTTCCAAGTATTTTTAAACCGTCTTTAGACTTTTTAATTACCTTTTTCTCTAAAAGTAATTCTGGAGTAATTTCTGTTCCATCTTCAAATGCATTTAATCTTTCAACATTTAATTCATAATATTGTTTTGCAAATATATTAGTGAAGCCTCTTTTAGGAAGTCTTCTATACAATGGCATCTGTCCGCCTTCAAATCCTATTCTTACTCCACCACCGGATCTAGCTTTCTGTCCATTTTCACCTTTTCCAGCATTTCTTCCCCAGCCAGAACCAGTACCTCTTCCAACTCTTTTTGGTGATTTTCTTGATCCTTCTGCTGGTTTTAATTCATGAAGTTTCATTCGTACTTACACCTCCTTTGTATTATGCCTCTTCTACCTTTAAAAGATAGCTAACTTTTTGGATCATTCCTCTGATTTGAGGATTATCCTCTTGCTCTACAACTTTTCCTATTTTTCTTAATCCAAGAGCATTTACAGTTGCTATATGATCTTTTTTTCTTCCTATTAAACTCTTTTCTAGAGTTATTTTAAGTTTAGCCAAGGTCATTCACTCCTAACCTAAAATCTCTTCGACAGTTTTTCCTCTAAGACTAGCTATATGTTCTGCTGTCTTTAGTCTTGATAAACCGTCAATAGTAGCATTTACCATATTTCTTGGATTATTAGAACCAACTGATTTTGCTCTAACATCCTTTAATCCTGCAAGTTCAAGAACTGCTCTAGAAGGTCCACCTGCTATAATTCCAGTACCTTCAGGAGCTGTCATTATGAGTACTCTTCCTGTTCCAAATTGACCAGCTATACTATGAGGTACTGTTGTACCTATAATTGGAACTTCAATTAAATTCTTCTTAGCATCTTCTATTCCTTTTCTGATTGCTTCAGGTATCTCTATAGATTTTCCAGTTCCTACGCCTACGTGGCCATTTTCATCTCCCACTACAACTAGGGCACTAAATCTAAAATTTCTACCACCTTTAACAACCTTAGCAACTCTATTTATGAATACAACCTTCTCTTTAAGATTTAAAGCGCTAGGATCGATTCTCATTTATTTCCCTCCTTATTAGAATTCTAAGCCAGCTTCTCTTGCACCTTCGGCAAGATTCTGCACTCTTCCATGATATATATATCCGCCTCTATCAAAAACTACTTCTTTGATTCCTTTTTCAATAGCTTTCTTAGCTATATTCTGACCAACAACTTTTGCTGCTTCTTTATTACTTCCAACTCCTTGAAAATCTTTATCTACACTTGAAGCAGAAACTAGAGTTGTTCCCTTTACGTCATCTATTATTTGAGCATATATATTTTTTGCACTTCTATATACTGCAAGTCTTGGTCTTTCATTTGTTCCAGAAATTTTTCTACGAACTCTAAGATGACGCTTTGATCTTAGTTTTTTCTTATCATCTTTTTTAAACATAAGGTTCACTCCTTTCTACTACTTCTTACCTGTTTTTCCTTCTTTACGTCTTATAACTTCATTTTCATATTTAATTCCTTTTCCCTTGTAAGGTTCAGGTCTTCTCCAATTTCTTATATCTGCTGAGACATCGCCTACTAATTCTTTGTCGATACCTTTTACTATAATTTTTGTAGGTGCAGGTGTTTCAAAAGTTATTCCCTCAATTGCCTCTACTTCAATTGGATGTGAAAATCCCAAGTTTAAAACTAACTTTTTTCCTTGTAACTGAGCTCTGTACCCAACACCTACTAATTCTAATGTCTTTGCATATCCTTCAGTTACACCAATAACCATATTATTTATCAATGCTCTAGTCAATCCATGAAGAGCTCTAACTTCTTTTTCATCATTATTTCTTTTAACTACTATTGAGTTATCCTCAACAGCAATATTCATATCTTTTCTCATAGCCTTTACAAGTTGGCCTTTAGGTCCTTTTACAGTAACAACGTTGTCTGGTGTTACTGCAAAGGTGACACCACTTGGAATAGCTATTGGAAGCTTTCCTATTCTTGACATCATTACACCTCCTGTATTCCTAATAGGTTCATAATAAATATCATTTACTACTAATCTTAGTTCATTTTTAAAACTACCATATGTAGCAAAGTACTTCTCCACCTACTCCTAATTTTCTTGCGTCTCTATCTGTAACAATTCCTTTAGAAGTTGATATTACTGCAACTCCAAGTCCATTTAAAACTTTAGGAATTTCTTCTTTTCTACAATAAACTCTTAATCCAGGTTTAGATATTCTCTTGAGTCCTGTTATAACCCTTTCTTTATCTTTACCATACTTCATTGAAAGTCTTATCATGTTTACAGAACCATCTGCATATTCCTCTACATTCTTTATATATCCTTCTTGAAGCATTATATTTAATAGTGCCTTCTTAATAGTTGAAGAAGGTACTTCTACTATTTCGTGTCTAACAATATTTGCATTTCTTATACGAGTAAGCAAATCTGCTATAGGATCAGTCATTACCATTTATTGTGCCTCCTTTCATCAATAACTAACATTTACCAACTTGCTTTTCTGCAGCCAGGTATTTCACCCTTATACGCAAGTTCTCTAAAGCATATACGACATATACCATATTTTTTTAATACAGCATGAGGTCTTCCACATATTCTACATCTTGTGTAAGCCCTTGTTGGATATTTAGGTTCCTTTTTCCACTTTTCTATCAAAGCTTTACGTGCCACGTTTTTCCCTCCTTATTTTTGAGCAAATGGCATTCCAAGAAGTTTAAGCAACTCTCTTGCTTCTTCATCAGTATTTGCGGTAGTGACAAAGATAACATCCATACCTCTGACTTTGTCTATTTTATCATATTCTATTTCAGGGAATATTAATTGCTCTTTAATTCCTATGGAATAATTTCCTCTACCATCAAAAGATTTATCTGGAACTCCTGAGAAATCTCTAACTCTTGGTAGTGCTATATTAATTAATTTATCTGCAAATTCATACATATATTGTTTTCTTAAAGTAACTTTACATCCTATAGCCATATTTTCTCTTATTTTAAAGTTTGCTATAGATTTTTTTGCTCTAGTTAAAACTGGTTTTTGTCCTGTAATTAAAGTTAAGTCGCTAACCGCTGATTCCAAAACCTTTGGATTATCCTTAGCTTCTCCTACACCCATGTTTATAACTATCTTATCAAGTTTTGGTGCCTGCATTATGTTCTTATATTTAAACTTATCCATTAAAGCAGGAATAACTTCCTTTTCATATTTCTCTTGTAACCTTGAACTCATATTTTTGCCCTCCTTTCAAAGATTAAAATGTTTCTCCGCACTTTTTACATACTCTTACTTTTGTTCCATCATCTAATATCTTGTGACTTATTCTAGTTACACTTTTACATTTGTCACAATATAACATTACTTTTGAACTATATATAGGAGCTTCCTTTTTAATTATGCCACCCTGCATATTTTGCTTATTTGGTTTCTGATGTTTTGAAACTACATTAACATCTTTAACAATAATTTTACCTGTTTTAGGCATAACCTTTAAAATTTCTCCTGTTTTCCCTTTATCTTTACCGGATATAACCATGACTGTATCCTTTTTTCTAACGTGTACCTTTGCCATTATAGCCACCTCCTTATCTTATAGAACTTCAGGCGCTAGTGATAATATTTTTGTATAATCTTTATCTCTTAGCTCTCTCGCAACTGGTCCGAAGATACGAGTTCCCTTTGGTTGCTTATCATCTTTTATTATAACAGCAGCATTCTCATCAAACTTTATATATGAACCGTCTGCTCTTCTAAGTCCTCTTACAGATCTGACGATAACAGCCTTTACAACTTCTCCTTTTTTAACAACACCGCCTGGTGTTGCACTTTTAACGCTAGCAACTATTGTATCACCGATGTTTCCCCATTTTCTCTTGGATCCACCTAAAACTCTTATACACATAATTTCCTTAGCTCCGGAATTATCTGCAACTTTCAATAATGTCTGTTGTTGAATCATTGAAAATACCCTCCTTTCAGCTATTATACTATTTAGCCTTTTCTACTATTTCCACAAGTCTCCATCTCTTATCCTTGGATAAAGGTCTTGTTTCCATTATTAATACTCTATCATTATTTCTTGCTTCATTGTTTTCATCATGAGCTTTAAATTTAGTAGTTCTGTTAACTGTTTTTCCGTACAGTGGATGACGTACTTTAGTTTCAACTGCAACTACTATAGTTTTATCCATTTTATCTGAGATAACTCTTCCTGTTCTTGTCTTTCTGTATCCTCTTTCCACAGAATAAACCTCCTTTCAAACTATTGTTCAAATGATCTTAGCTCTTCTTCCCTAAGGATGGTTTTAATTTGGGCTATAGATTTTTTGACTTCCTTTATTCTCATTGGATTTTCTAATTGACCTGTAGCCAATTGAAATCTCAAATTAAACAATTCTGACTTAAGATCTTGTACCTTTGCCTGTAAATCTTGAGTGCTGCTTTGTCTTAACTCTTGCAATTCTCTAGCCTTCATTGCTTTCACCACCCACTTCTTCAAAATCTTTTCTTGTAACGAACTTAGTCTTTATAGGCAATTTATGTGATGCAAGCCTCATTGCTTCTCTTGCTACTGGTTCAGGAACACCTGATAGTTCAAATAATACCCTACCTGGTTTAACAACTGCTACCCAATATTCTGGTGATCCTTTACCTGATCCCATACGTGTTTCAGCAGGTTTTTCTGTAATTGGTTTATCTGGGAAAATCTTTATCCAAAGTTTTCCTCCTCTTTTGATATATCTATTTATAGCTATTCTGGCTGCTTCTATCTGATTTGCTGTTATCCATGCACATTCTGTAGCCTGTATAGCGTAATCTCCATATGCTATAAAATTACCTCTTGTAGCTTTGCCTTTCATTCTACCACGTTGTACCTTACGATGCTTAACTCTCTTAGGCATTAACATATGCTATTCCTCCTTCCCTATGCTTTAACTTCTTCCTTGTTTTCAACAGGTTTTTTAGCAGGGAGCACTTCTCCTCTATATACCCATACTTTTACACCTATTTTACCATATGTGGTATTTGCTTCTGCAAATCCATAATCTATGTCGGCTCTTAATGTCTGAAGTGGAATTGTACCTTCATGATATGACTCAGCTCTTGCAATTTCTGCGCCTCCAAGTCTTCCTGAACATGTAATCTTAACACCCTTAACACCAGACTTCATAGCTCTCTGTATTGTTTGTTTCATAGCTCTTCTAAAAGAAATTCTCTTTTCTAATTGCAAAGCTACATTTTCTGCCATAAGTTGGGCATCAGCTTCTGCCTGCTTTACTTCAACGATATTTATAAGCACAGTTTTTTCTGTAACCATTTTTTGAATTTCAGCTTTTAAAGCGTTAATTCCCTGGCCGCCTTTTCCTATTATCATTCCAGGCTTTGCAGTAAATACATTTAGCTTAACTCTTTTTGCTGCTCTTTCAATTTGAATCTTTGAAACTCCAGCAATAGCAGTTTTTGCTTTTACAAATTTTCTAATTTTATTATCTTCAACTATATTGTCTGCAAAATTTTTCTTATCTGCATACCATTTAGCATCCCATTCTTTAATAACACCAACTCTTAGGCCATGTGGATGTACTTTCTGTCCCATCTGTTTCCCTCCTTCTTATTACTCTCTTTCCTTAACTACCAAAGTTATGTGACTACTTCTCTTATTTATTCTAAACGCTCTACCTTGAGCATGTGGTTGAAATCTCTTTAATGTTGGACCTTCACAAGCATAAGCTTCTGAAACATATAGATTATCCTTATCTAAATCCAAGTTATTCTCTGCATTAGCAACTGCTGATTTGAGAACTTTATTAACCACTACAGCTGCATCTCTTGGAGTATATTTTAATATAGCAAAAGCTTCATTTACATTTTTGCCTCTAACCAAATTAAGTACAACTCCTACTTTCATTGAAGACATTCTAACATATCTAGCTATAGCCTTAGCTTCCATTTATTCTACCTCCCTTCCTAACTACTTTTGAGGAGCAACACGAGTTGTTTTTTCAGTTTTATCTGCGGCGTGTCCCCTGTATGTTCTAGTTAGTGCAAATTCTCCTAATTTGTGTCCTACCATATCCTCTGATATATATACAGGAACATGCTTTCTTCCATCATGAACTGCTATAGTGTGACCTATCATCTGAGGAAATATTGTTGAACTTCTTGACCAAGTTTTTATAACTTTCTTTTCACCATTTTTATTTAATTCATTTATTTTCTTTAAAAGTGCTTCTTGGACATAAGGTCCTTTTTTAACTGATCTGCTCATTCATTTTGCCTCCCTTCATACAATTTGCATGATATAACTTTTTCGTTTATAGCTAAAAGCAACTGGTTCGTTAAATAGAAGTCAGTGAAGAGAACGTATATTCTCTTCAAACTATTTACTATTTCTTCTCTTAACTATAAATCTGTCTGAATACTTATTATGTTTTCTAGTCTTATATCCTAATGCAGGTTTACCCCATGGAGTAAGTGGTCCTGGATGACCTACTGGAGCCTTACCTTCACCACCACCATGTGGATGGTCATTAGGGTTCATAACAGAACCTCTAACTGTAGGTCTTACTCCTAAGTGTCTCTTTCTTCCTGCCTTACCTATGCTAACTATCTCATGAGTTAAATTTGAAACTGTTCCAATTGTAGCTCTACATGCTATTCTTACATGTCTCATCTCACCACTTGGAAGTCTTAATGTTGCATAATTTCCTTCTTTAGCCATAAGCTGAGCTGAAGCTCCTGCAGATCTTACAAGTTGTGCTCCCTTTCCTGCTTGTAATTCTACATTATGAATTATAGTACCAACAGGTATATTTACTAGTGGCAAACAATTTCCAATTTTTATATCTGAATCTGGTCCTGAGACTACAGCATCTCCAACTTTTAATCCAACTGGAGCTATTATATATCTCTTTTCTCCATCAGCATAAACTACTAAAGCTATATATGCTGATCTATTAGGATCATATTCTATAGTAGCAACCTTTGCTGGTATGCCATCTTTATTTCTCTTAAAATCTATTAATCTATACTTTTGTTTTGCTCCGCCACCTATATGACGAACTGTTATTTTACCGTGAGCATTTCTACCACCACTTCTTTTTAAAGGTGAAAGAAGTGATTTTTCTGGTACATCTGTAGTTATTTCTTCAAATGTACTTACAGTCATATTCCTTCTTGAAGGTGTAGTAGGTTTAAATCCTTTAACTGCCATAACGGTATTCCCTCCTTTTTTCGCTTATCTGGATTTCTCCAATAACTGCTTTAATTATTGTTCCATTCCATCAAAAAATTCTATTGTCTTACTATCTTCCTTGAGCTTTACAATAGCTTTTTTGAAATCCGCTCTTTTTCCAATATGAACGCCAACTCTTTTTTTCTTTCCTATATATCTTGCTGTTGTTACATTTTCAACGCTTACTCCGAAAACATCTTCTACAGCTTTCTTTATCATTGACTTGTTTGCATGTATGTCAACTATAAAGGTGTATTTCTTCTCATTCATGCCAGCCATGCTCTTTTCTGTTACAACAGGCCTTCTTATGATGTCATAATTAGTATATTTCATTATGCATACACCTCCTCAATTTTTGATACAGCATCTTTTGTTATTATAAGTTTTTCATACTTTAATAAATCATAAACATTCAAATTATTAACAGGTATAACTGATACGCCCTGTATATTTCTACCTGATACATATACATTTTTATTTGATTCAGCTGTAACAATTAATGTCTTCTTTGCATTAAATGCATCTAACATCTTTACTATTTCTTTTGTCTTTGGAGCTTCTAATTCTAAGTTTTCCAAAACAACCATTTCATTATCTGATACTTTACTAGACAATGCTGATTTCATAGCTACTCTTTTCACTGATTTTGTAACTGAGATTCTATAGTCTCTAGGTTTTACAGCAAAAACTATACCACCGTGAATCCATTGTGGTGATCTTATAGATCCTTGTCTTGCTCTACCTGTTCCTTTTTGTCTCCATGGTTTAATTCCACCTCCAGAAACCTCAGCTCTAGTCTTTGCTGACTGAGTTCCCTGTCTCTTGTTAGCAAGTAATGCTACAACTACTTGGTGAACAGCATTTTCGTTTACTTCAACTCCAAATACTTTATCTGATAATTCAAAATCTCCGACTTTTTGACCTTCTTTATTAAATAATCCTACTTTAGGCATTCTGCATCCTCCTTTCTACTAAGACTAAGCCTTAACTGTATTTCTTATTGCTACAAGTCCTTTGTTAGGTCCTGGTACTCCACCTTTTATCAAAATAATGTTTTTCTCTGGAATAACTTTTGCGACTTCTAAATTTAACACTGTTGTATTTCTATTTCCCATATGTCCTGCCATTTTCATATTTTTAAATGTTCTGGATGGATCTGAACAAGCTCCCATTGAACCTGGTGCTCTATGAAATTTAGAACCATGGGACATTGGTCCTCTTTGAGCATTCCATCTTTTTATTGTACCCTGAAATCCCTTACCTTTAGAAACTCCAGATACATCAACTTTATCTCCTGCTGTAAAAACATCTGCCTTTATTTCCTGGCCTTCCTTGTATTCACTAGCATTTTCAAGTTTGAATTCCCTTACAAATCTCTTTAATGTAACTCCTGCTTTTTCAAAATGTCCCTTCATTGGTTTGTTTACTAACTTTTCTCTTATATCACTAAAACCAACCTGTACAGCCTCATACCCATCTTTTTCTACAGTTTTCTTCTGTATAACAGCACAAGGTCCTGCTTCAATTACTGTAACAGGAATTACCTTTCCATTTTCATTAAATATCTGAGTCATACCAAGCTTTCTACCTAATATAGCTTTTTTCATTTACATACACCTCCTAAACATATTAGCGGATCGCCAAAACGGTCATAATAGTTAGTAATAAACCACTTATTACAATTTTATTTCAATATCAACACCTGCTGGTAAGTCAAGTCTCATTAACGCATCAACAGTTTTTGGTGATGGGCTTATTATATCTATCAATCTTTTATGAGTTCTTATTTCAAATTGTTCTCTTGAATCTTTATATTTATGTGGGGCTCTCAAAATCGTAACCACATCTTTTTCTGTAGGCAGTGGCACTGGTCCTGCTACTTTTGCCCCTGTGGACTTAGCAGTTTCTACTATCTTTTCAGATGATTGATCTAATATTGTATGATCAAAAGCCTTTAATCTTATTCTAATTTTTTGTTTTGCCATTGTTATTTCCCTCCTTTTCATGCACGCTATGCTTCTTACGTACAACAGCGGATATATTCTGTAAACTGTTCCAGGCGTTTCTTTTATTTTATGAAAGCACTGCCTTTACAGAATCACCGTCGCCTAAGTTCAAGACCTAGGCATACTCAGTCAAGAATTACCCGGAAGCCCGGCAACCTCTTGCCTCATCGCTGTTATAACATCACAACTTCTTAATTATACAATAAATTTATATACATGACAAGTAAAAATTTATATTTCTACTTATTAAAAAGGAAAGAGTGCACTCTTTCCTTTTTAATATAACATATTTAGTAAGTTTTACAAGTAATATATTTCTAGTTTAATTACTCAGTTATTGTAGTAACAACACCTGATCCAACTGTTCTTCCGCCTTCTCTTATTGCAAATCTTAATCCTTCATGCATTGCTACTGGTGTTATAAGTTCTACGTTCATGTCTATGTGGTCTCCTGGCATTACCATTTCTACTCCTTCTGGTAATGCAATTGATCCTGTTACATCTGTTGTTCTAAAGTAAAATTGTGGTCTGTATCCATTGAAGAATGGTGTATGTCTTCCACCTTCTTCTTTCTTAAGTACATATACCTGACCTACAAATTTCTTATGTGGATGTACTGTTCCTGGTTTTGCTAGTACTTGACCTCTTTCTACTTCGTCCCTCTGTATTCCTCTTAATAGTACTCCGATGTTATCTCCTGCCATTGCCTGGTCTAGAAGTTTTCTAAACATCTCTACTCCTGTACATGTTGTCTTCTTCTTCTCTTCCTTTAATCCTACTATCTCTAATTCGTCTCCGATTTTTAATACTCCACTTTCTACTCTTCCTGTTGCTACTGTTCCTCTTCCTGTTATTGTGAATACATCTTCTATTGGCATTAAGAAGTCCTTATCTGTTGGTCTTTCTGGTGTTGGTATATATTCATCTACTGCATCCATTAATTCATGTATGCATTTTGTTGCTTCTGGATCATCTGGGTTCTCTAATACCTTTAACGCACTTCCTACTATTATTGGTACGTCGTCTCCTGGGAATCCATACTCACTTAATAATTCTCTTACTTCCATCTCTACTAATTCTAGTAATTCTGGATCGTCTACCTGGTCTGACTTATTTAAGAATACTACTATATACTGTACTCCTACTCTGCTTGCTAACAATATATGTTCTCTTGTCTGTGGCATTGGACCATCTGCTGCACTTACTACTAGAATTGCTCCATCCATTTGTGCTGCTCCTGTTATCATGTTCTTTACATAATCTGCATGTCCTGGACAATCTACATGAGCATAGTGTCTCTTATCTGTCTCATATTCTACATGAGCTGTATTTATTGTTATTCCTCTTTCTTTTTCTTCTGGTGCTTTATCTATTTCATCATACTTTGTTGCTGCTGCTTTTCCCTCTTTTGATAATACCATTGTTATTGCTGCTGTTAATGTTGTCTTACCATGGTCTACGTGTCCTATTGTTCCTATGTTTACATGTGGTTTGGTTCTTTCATACTTTTCTTTTGACATTACTCTTCCTCCTTAAATACACTAATATATTAACTAAAATTAGCTATTTCTCTCTCCTACAATTTTCTCTTGAATACTCTTTGGCACTTCTTCATAATGGTCAAATGTCATTGAATAAACTCCTCTACCTTGTGTCCTAGATCTAAGTGTAGTAGCATATCCAAACATTTCAGACAATGGGACAAACGCTCTTATAATTTCAGCTCCTGACCTTGGATCCATTCCTTCGATTCTTCCTCTTCTGGAATTTATGTCTCCCATTACATCTCCCATATATTCTTCTGGTATTGTAACTTCAACTTTCATCATTGGCTCAAGTAAAACTGGGTCTGCTTTATTCATAGCATTCTTAAATGCCATAGATCCAGCTATTTTAAATGCCATTTCTGATGAATCTACATCATGATAAGATCCATCATATAACTTAACCTTAAAGTTTATAGTTTCATATCCTGCAATTACACCATTTTGAGCAGCTTCTTGAATTCCATTATCAACTGGTCCAATAAATTCTTTAGGAATAGCTCCTCCTACAATGGCATTTTCAAACGTATATCCTTCTTCTGAAGGTGACATCTCTATGGAACAATCACCATATTGTCCATGTCCACCAGACTGTCTAATAAATTTACCTTGTGCTTTAACAGTTTTTCTAATCGTCTCTTTATAGGCAACTTGTGGTTCACCAACATTACATTCTACTTTAAATTCCCTTTGAAGTCTATCAACAATTATTTCTAAGTGAAGTTCTCCCATACCTGCTATAATTGTTTGACCTGTCTCTTGATCTGTATAAGTTTTAAATGTTGGATCTTCTTCAGCAAGTTTAGCTAAAGCTATACCCATTTTCTCCTGACCAGCCTTTGTCTTTGGCTCTATAGCTACACGTATAACTGGTTCAGGGAATTCCATACTTTCAAGTACTATAGGACTGTTTTCATCGCAAAGAGTATTACCTGTAGTAGTATCTTTCAATCCTACTATAGCACCTAAATCACCTGCACGAAGTTCGTCAACTTCCTGTCTATGATTTGAATGCATCTTTACAAGTCTTGCAATTCTTTCTTTTTTCCCTTTTGTTGAGTTATATACGTAAGTACCACTCTTCATAATTCCTGAGTAAACTCTTGTAAATGCTAATTTCCCTATAAAAGGATCTGTAGCAATTTTAAATGCCAATGCAGTTAATGGTGCATTATCATCAGCTACTCTTTCCATTTCCTCTTTAGTGTCAGGATCAGTACCTTTTACAGGTGGTACATCAAGAGGTGATGGCATAAAATCAACTACGGCATCTATCATTGGCTGAACACCTTTGTTCTTATAAGAAGATCCACATAAAACTGGAACTATTTTATTTTCAATAACACCTTTCCTCATAGCAGCTACTATTTCTTCTTGTGTTATTTCTGCTCCATCTAAATATTTCATCATTAAATCTTCATCTAAATCGGCTACTGCTTCAATTAAAGCTGTTCTATACTCTTCTGCCTTATCTGCTAACTCATCAGGTATTTTAACTTCATCCATAACAGTTCCAAGATCATCTTCATATATTATAGCTTCATTTTTAATAAGATCTACTATACCTTTAAATTTATCTTCTGTTCCAATTGGAATTTGAATAGGAACTGCATTACAGTGTAATCTTTCTCTCAAAGTATTTATACACATGTAAAAATCTGCTCCTACTGAATCCATTTTATTTACATAAACCATTCTTGGGACACCATAATTATCTGCCTGTCTCCATACAGTTTCTGTTTGTGGTTCAACGCCACTTTTGGCATCTAAAACAGTAACAGCTCCATCAAGAACTCTAAGTGATCTTTCAACTTCTACTGTAAAATCTACGTGTCCTGGTGTGTCTATTATATTTATTGCATAGCCTTTCCATTTACAAAAAGTAGCCGCAGAGGTTATAGTTATTCCTCTTTCTTGCTCCTGAGCCATCCAATCCATTGTAGCTTCACCATCATGTACTTCTCCTATTTTATGGGTTATTCCCGTATAGAAAAGTATACGCTCCGTAGTAGTAGTCTTTCCGGCATCAATATGTGCCATTATTCCTATATTACGGAACTTCTCTAGCGGATATTCTCTTTCCACTTAAATTTCCTCCTCGCAAGTGTAAATTTAGGATTTGACAAAACTGCTTTAGTAAAAATACCAAAACAGTTTTTAATATTAATATCTATAATGTGCAAAAGCCTTATTAGCTTCAGCCATTTTATGAGTATCTTCTCTCTTCTTAACAGCTGCACCTGTATTATTTGCTGCATCCATTAATTCTGAAGCAAGTCTTTCTCTCATATATTTTTCATTTCTTTTTCTTGATGCAATAAGAAGCCATCTTATTCCTAAAGTCTGTCTTCTCTCTGGTCTAACTTCTATTGGAACCTGGTATGTTGCACCACCAATTCTTCTTGCTTTTACTTCTAGTAAAGGCATTATATTGTTCATTGCCTCTTCAAAAACTTCCATTGGCTCTTTATTTGTTTTTTCATGAATTATGTCAAAAGCTCCGTAGCATATTTTTTGAGCTACTCCCTTTTTACCATCTTCCATTATACTGTTTACTAATTTTGTAACTACCTTACTATTATATACTGGATCTGGTAATACATCTCTTTTTCCTATATGTCCTTTTCTTGCCACTTTTCTTCCCTCCTTAACAATTAAAATTTAAGTTCATCGGTACTCGGCTTTAAATAAAGCCGCAAAGTGCTTTGTACTCCTGCAAAATATGATAAAGTACTGTAAATATATATAAACGCTGAAGACATAGCACTAATACTCAACTTAATTAATCAATTACTTTTGTTTTGGCTTTTTTGCGCCATATTTTGATCTTGACTGTAATCTGTCGGCAACTCCAGCTGAATCCAGTGCTCCTCTTACAATATGATATCTGACACCTGGAAGATCTTTAACTCTTCCTCCTCTTATTAGAACAACACTGTGCTCTTGTAAGTTATGTCCTATACCTGGAATATACGCACTTACTTCATATCCATTTGTCAACCTAACTCTGGCAATTTTTCTAAGTGCTGAGTTTGGCTTTTTAGGAGTAGTAGTTTTTACTACTGTACAAACTCCTCTTTTTTGTGGACATTCTTTTAGTGCTGGTGCTGTTGACTTTGTGCTCATTGTCTTTCTGCCTTTTCTTACTAATTGGCTTATTGTTGGCATATCTACACCTCCTCTTTTAATTAAAATACATTACAATTTATATTAATTATTCTTGAAAGCTTATTTAGTATACTGTTCATTTAATCTTTTAATACAGCAGCTGTAGCAGCTCCTACATCTATACCACATAGTTTTCCCAATTCTTTCATAGTATCTATATAAATTAACTCCGGGGAATTATCATCAATTAACACTTTTACTGACTGTATTAACTTATCGTCAGCATCCTTAGCTATATAAACAGTTTTTGCAGTGCTATTCTTTATTGCTTTAACTGTTTGCTTTAAACCGACAACCTTGTTTCCTTTTAGTCTGTTAACCATTATTCTATTCCCTCCCTCAATGCTATATAAATAAAGTACATAATACTTTATTCTTGAAAAAACATACAGATGTATTTTATCATTTTAACATTGCTATGTCAATAAATTATATGCTACACTTCTGCCTCATCACTTACCTGTTTTTCATCAGATTTATCTTCTGTATTAATCCTTACAGACCTATACCTGGTCATACCTGTTCCTGCTGGTATAAGTTTACCTATAATTACATTTTCTTTCAATCCTAACAATGGATCTACTTTACCCTTTATAGCTGCATCTGTAAGAACTCTTGTAGTTTCCTGGAACGACGCTGCAGAAAGGAAGGATTCAGTTGCAAGTGCTGCTTTAGTTATACCAAGTAAAGCTACCCTGCCTTTAGCTGGTTCCCCACCATTAGCTTCTACTTTTTCATTAGCCTCTTCAAAATCAAACATATCAATCATAGTTCCTGGAAGCAGTTCTGTATCTCCTGATTCCTCTATTTTAATCTTTCTTGTCATCTGCCTTATTACTACTTCCAGATGCTTATCATTTATATCAACACCTTGAAGTCTGTAAACTTTTTGAACTTCAGACAAAAGATAATTTTTAGCTCCCTGAACACCTTTTATTCTTAAAATGTCATGTGGATTTACAGAACCTTCTGTTATTTCATCTCCAGCACTTATTGCATCTCCATTAGATACTTTAAGTCTTGAACCAAACGGTATGTCATAGCTTACTTCTTCTCCAGTATCCATAACTATGGAAACACTTCTCTTCTTTTTTGTCTCTTCCATTTTTACAGTACCTGAAACCTCACTTACTATAGCAAGCCCTTTTGGTTTTCTAGCTTCAAATAATTCTTCAACTCTAGGAAGACCTTGAGTTATATCAGATCCTGCAACTCCTCCAGTATGGAAAGTTCTCATAGTGAGCTGTGTACCTGGCTCTCCTATACTTTGAGCTGCTATTATACCTACAGCCTCTCCTATATCAATTTTCTTTGCAGTAGCCATGTTCATACCATAGCACTTTGCACATACTCCATGTTTTGACTTACAAGTAAATACAGACCTAATCTTTACTTTTTTAATTCCAGAAGCCTCTATTTTCTCAGCTATTTTTGGATCCATATAGACATCTTTTGGTATTATTATTTCTCCAGTTTTAGGATCTTTAATATCTTCAGCAGAATACCTACCAGTAAGTCTTTCTGCCAAACTTTCTATAACTTCATTTCCTTCTTTTATTTCAGAAACGTCATATCCTTCATGAGTTCCACAATCTTCTTGTCTTACTATAACATCCTGGCTTACATCTACAAGCCTTCTTGTAAGATAACCAGAGTCAGCGGTCTTTAATGCAGTATCTGCATTACCTTTTCTAGCTCCGTGAGTTGATATAAAATATTCTAGTACATCCAAACCTTCCCTGAAAGATGCTCTTATAGGAAGCTCTATTATCTTTCCTGAAGGATTTGCCATAAGTCCTCTCATACCTGCAAGCTGCTTAATTTGACTTTTAGATCCTCTAGCTCCTGAATCCGCCATCATAAATATTGGATTAAATTTATCTAGATTATCCATAAGTGCATCTGCAACATCTTCTGTAGTTTTAGTCCATTTCTCAATAACTCTTTGATATCTTTCTTCCTCTGATATAAATCCTCTTCTATACATTTTTTCTATTTTATCTACTGCTGCATCTGCTTCACCTAAGAGCCTTTTTTTAGCTTCTGGAACCACCATATCTGAAGTGGAAACTGTTATACCACTTATAGTAGAATAATGATATCCTCTAGCTTTTATTTTATCAAGCATTATGGAAGTTTTAGTAGCACCATGCTTCATATAGCATTTATTTATTATCTTACCTAAGTTTTTCTTAGCTACAAGAAAATCAATCTCAAGTTTAAACTCATTCCCAGGTTTACTTCTATCTACAAATCCCAAATCTTGAGGTATAGATTCATTAAATATTATTTTACCTGGGGTAGCATCAATTATACCACTTATAGTTTTTCCGTCCTTAACCTTAGTAAGTCTAACCTTTATCTTGGCATTAATATCAACCTGCTTTAACTGATATGCCATTATTACTTCATCCGGTGAAGAAAAAATTCTACCTTCTCCTTTAGCTCCATCTTTTTCTATAGTTAAATAGTATGAACCAAGTACCATATCCTGTGTAGGCACAACTACCGGCTTTCCATCTGAAGGTTTTAGTATATTATGTGCAGCAAGCATTAAAAATCTAGCCTCTGATTGAGCTTCAACAGATAAAGGAACATGTACCGCCATTTGGTCTCCATCAAAGTCTGCATTATATGCAGTACATGCTAATGGATGAAGTTTTATAGCTCTACCCTCTACAAGTACAGGTTGAAATGCCTGAATTCCTAATCTATGGAGAGTCGGAGCACGATTTAAAATTACTGGATGGTCTGATATTACTTCTTCTAATACATCCCATACTTGAGTCTGTACTCTTTCTACCATTCTCTTTGCACTTTTAATATTATGTGCTAAACCACTTTCTACTAACTTTTTCATAACAAATGGCTTAAATAATTCAAGTGCCATTTCTTTAGGTAGACCACATTGATACATTCTAAGTTCAGGTCCAACTACTATAACAGAACGTCCAGAGTAATCTACACGTTTGCCCAGCAAATTTTGTCTGAACCTACCTTGTTTACCCTTTAGCATATCAGATAATGATTTTAAAGGTCTATTTCCAGGTCCTGTTACTGCTCTTCCACGCCTACCATTATCTATAAGGGCATCTACAGCTTCCTGAAGCATTCTCTTTTCATTTCTAACTATTATATCTGGCGCACCCAAATCTAGTAATTTTTTAAGCCTATTATTTCTATTTATTACTCTTCTATAAAGATCATTTAAATCTGATGTAGCAAATCTTCCTCCATCTAATTGAACCATAGGTCTCAAATCAGGTGGGATTACAGGTATTACATCTATAATCATCCAATCAGGCTTATTACCAGATTTTCTAAAAGATTCAACTACTTCCAATCTTCTAATTATCCTTACCTTTTTTTGCCCTGTACTGCTTTTCAAATCTTCTTTTAAAGTCACAGATAACTGGTCTAAATCTATTTCTTCTAATAGTTTCTTAACAGATTCAGCCCCCATACCTGCTACAAAATTTTGCTCACCATATTTGTCTACAGCTTCCCTATATTCTTTTTCAGTTAAAAGTTGCTTTTTTAACAGTTGAGTTTCTTTTGGATCTAAAACAACATAAGATGCAAAATACAGTACTTTTTCAAGAGCTCTAGGTGACATATCCAAAATTAGTCCCATACGAGATGGTATTCCTTTAAAGTACCATATATGGGATACAGGAGCTGCAAGCTCAATATGTCCCATTCTCTCTCTTCTAACCTTTGCCTTAGTTACTTCAACACCACACCTATCGCAAACTATACCTTTGTATCTTATTCTCTTATACTTACCACAGTGACATTCCCAATCTTTAGTTGGTCCAAAAATTCTTTCACAGAATAGTCCATCTCTTTCAGGTTTTAAAGTTCTATAATTTATTGTTTCTGGTTTTTTCACTTCACCTCTTGACCATTCTCTTATTTTTTCTGGTGAAGCTAAACCTATTTGAAGTGCATCAAAATTATTTAATTCAAACAAGGGTACATCCTCCCTTCCTAATGTTCATCATTAAAATCATCTATTTCTAAATCACTCTGCAAATCATCTAAAGTAAGATCTTCATAATCTAAATCAAGATCTTCGTCGCTGTCATTTTCAGTATTGCCATTTTGTTCTTGTTCACTATTATAGTCATTATTTTGTTCTTGAGGTACATCAGCAGAATCTTCTTTTCCTTCAATATTTACATCTAGTTTTTCCATATCTTCGTCCACAGATTCTTTAAGCTTAATTTCCTCTTTGTTATCATTTAATACTTTTACATCCAAGCATAAAGCTTGAAGTTCCTTTATCAGAACCTTAAATGATTCTGGTATGCCAGGTTCTGGTATATTTTCACCTTTTACAATAGCTTCATAAGTTTTGACTCTTCCAACTACATCGTCTGACTTAACTGTCAATATTTCCTGAAGTGTATGAGCCGCACCATATGCCTCTAATGCCCAAACTTCCATTTCACCGAATCTTTGGCCACCAAATTGAGCTTTACCACCCAATGGCTGTTGAGTTACTAAGGAATATGGTCCCGTAGATCTTGCATGGATCTTATCATCGACCAGATGTGCCAATTTTAAGATATACATATATCCTACAGTTACAGGCCTATTGAATTCTTCTCCTGTTCTACCATCATATAGTATTGTTTTTCCGTCTTCTCTATATCCTGCTTTTTTCAAGCATTCCAATATATCTTCTTCTGTAGCTCCATCAAATACTGGAGTTGCTATATGCCATCCTAGTTCACTAGCAGCCCATCCTAAATGAACTTCTAATACCTGACCTATATTCATACGTGAAGGTACACCAAGTGGATTTAAACATATCTGAAGAGGTCTTCCATCTGGTAAGAAAGGCATATCTTCTTCTGGTAGTACTCTAGAGATAACACCTTTATTTCCGTGTCTTCCTGCCATTTTATCTCCTACAGATATCTTTCTCTTCTGAGCTATATAACATCTAACTAATTTGTTAACCCCTGGTGAAAGCTCATCTCCATTTTCTCTTGTAAATACTTTTACGTCTACAATTATACCTGCTTCACCATGTGGTACTCTAAGGGACGTATCCCTAACTTCTCTAGCCTTTTCGCCAAATATTGCTCTTAAAAGCCTTTCTTCTGCTGTAAGTTCAGTTTCTCCCTTAGGTGTTACTTTACCTACCAGTATATCTCCTGCCCTAACTTCTGCACCTATTCTTATAATTCCTCTTTCATCTATATCCTTTAATGCATCTTCTCCTACATTTGGTATATCTCTTGTAATTTCCTCTGGTCCTAATTTTGTATCTCTAGCCTCAGATTCGTATTCCTCTAGATGTATTGATGTAAATACATCCTTTTTTACTAACTCTTCAGATATAAGCATTGCGTCTTCATAATTATATCCTTCCCAAGTTGTAAATCCCATTCTAATATTTTTTCCAAGTGCTATTTCTCCAAGATCTGTAGAAGGTCCATCTGCTAAAACTGTTCCCTTTTTAACTACTTCCCCTTTTTCAACTATAGGTCTTTGATTAATGCATGTGCACTGGTTAGATCTCTGGAACTTAAGAAGTCTATAAATATCTGTACCTCCATCTGAGTCTCTTTTAACCCTTATTTCGTTAGCACATACATAAGAAACAACACCTGCATTTCTAGCCTTAGGAAGTACTCCTGAATCTACTGCAGCCTTGTATTCAATACCTGTTCCTACAATAGGTGCCTGTGGTTTCAAAAGTGGAACTGCCTGTCTTTGCATATTTGATCCCATAAGTGCACGGCTGGCATCATCATTTTCAAGGAATGGTATCATAGCTGTAGCTACAGAAACTAATTGCCTTGAAGACACATCCATATAATCAACATCTTGGCCAGGTACTACAATAACATCTTCTTTATCTCTAACCGTAATTTTATTATCTATAAAATTACCATTTTCATCAAGAGGTTCGTTAGCCCTACCTATTAAATATTCATCTTCTTCGTCTGCTGTCATATATACAATTTCATTTGTAACTCTCTTATTTTCCTTATCTACTTTTCTATATGGTGTTTCTATAAAGCCATATTGGTTAACTCTTGCATATGTAGCCAATGAGTTAATAAGCCCTATATTAGGTCCTTCTGGTGTCTCTATTGGACACATTCTTCCATAATGTGAGTGATGAACATCCCTGACTTCAAATCCAGCTCTTTCTCTAGAAAGTCCACCTGGTCCTAAAGCAGATAGTCTTCTCTTATGAGTAAGTTCTGACAATGGATTAGTTTGATCCATAAACTGGGATAACTGTGAACTTCCAAAAAACTCTTTTATAGACGCAGCTACAGGTCTTATATTTATAAGAGCTTGAGGCGTTATAACTTCCTGATCCTGTATGGTCATTCTTTCCTTAACCACTCTCTCCATTCTTGAGAGACCTATTCTAAATTGGTTTTGCAATAATTCACCAACAGATCTAAGTCTTCTATTCCCAAGATGGTCTATGTCATCAGTATGACCTACTCCATATGCTAATCCCAATTCATAACTAATGGTGGCATACATATCATCCCTAACTATATGTTTTGGTATTAATTCATGGATATTCTTTCTTATTTGTTCCTTAATACCTTCCTCATCGCTATAGTTATCTAAAATTTTCTTTAAAGTTGGATAATGAACTCTTTCCTTTATATTTAAATCATCTATATCAAAGTCAACAAAACTACGTATATCTACAAAGTTATTACCTATAACTCTTAAAACTACATCTTCAATTTGAATATCTACTACGTTTATTCCACACTGCTGAATTTCTACTGCCTTTTCTCTATCTATCTTTTCACCTTTTTGGATAAGAATTTCTCCTGTATCTGGATTAACTACATCCTGTGCTGCTATCTGATTAGCAATTCTTAGGTGTAATGATAGCTTCTTATTAAATTTATATCTTCCAACTCTTGAAAGATCATATCTCTTCGCATCAAAAAACAAAGATTCAATTAGTGACTGGGCACTATCCACTGTAGGAGGTTCTCCCGGTCGTAACCTTTTATATATTTCAAGCAAAGCCTCTTCATGAGTCTTTGTATTATCTTTTTCAATTGTGGCTTTTAGCCTTTCATCCTCTCCAAAGAAATTAGTAATCTCTGCGTCTGTACCATAACCCATGGCTCTAATAAGAATAGTTATGGGTAACTTTCTAGTTTTATCTATTCTAACGTATATTACATTGTTAGAGTCAGTTTCATATTCTAGCCAAGCTCCTCTATTAGGTATTACAGTTGAAGAAAAAAGATTTTTTCCTGTTTTATCAACTGAAAGATCATAATATACACCTGGTGATCTTACAAGTTGACTAACTATAACTCTCTCTGCACCATTAATTATAAAGGTTCCTTGCTCCGTCATAAGAGGGAAATCTCCCATAAAAACTTCTTGCTCCTTAACTTCACCAGTTTCTTTGTTAATTAACCTTACCTTTACTTTTAAAGGTGCTGCGTAAGTTGCATCCCTTTCTTTACATTCTTCTACAGAATATTTGATATTATCCATATCTAACTTATATCCTACAAATTCCAAATTAAGGTTAGCAGTATAATCCTGAATAGGATTAATATCATCGAATACCTCTTGTAATCCTTCTTTCAAAAACCAATTGTAGGAATCTAGCTGAACCTCAATTAAATTAGGCATGTGGCCTATTTCTTTAAGTCTGGAAAAGCTCATTCTTGTTCTTTTACCAACCTGGACAGGATGTACCATTGATTTTTCACCCCTTGCATAAACTAAAAATAGCCAAAAACATTCACAGTGTATGTATATATATGTACTATATGGATGTTTATGGATTTATTAATTGCCATTGTAATAGTATAACCTATTTTTTTATAATTAATTCAATTTGTGTTAAATAATAAAGTATTTACGTTTTCTGCATAACTAATCAATGCAATTTATTATGTTATCATACTATCAAAAAATTGTCAACAATAAAATTTGTAAATTTATAATAAAAAACTATAAAAGGGGCACTTTAAATTAAAGTGCCCCTTTTATAAGCCTTATATTAATTTATTACTTTAATTCTATTTCAGCACCAATTTCTTCAAATTTAGCTTTCATAGCTTCAGCATCTTCTTTGCTTACAGCTTCCTTTAAAGTCTTAGGAGCTCCATCTACTAAAGCTTTAGCGTCTTTTAATCCTAATCCTGTTGCTTCTCTAACTGCTTTTATAACTTTTATCTTTTCTCCACCTGCAGCTTTAAGTACTACGTCAAATTCAGTTTTTTCTTCTGCTCCAGCTGCAGCTCCTGCTCCTGCAGCTCCTGCTACTGCTACTGGTGCTGCTGCACTTACTCCAAATTCTTCTTCACATGCTTTTACTAATTCATTTAATTCTAAAACACTCATCTCTTTTATTGCTTGAATGATTTCTTCTTTACTCATTAATGAACACCTCCAAAATTTCTCTCTTTAATTTATTAAGCTTCTTCTGACTTTTGCTTTTCTTCAATTGCATTTAATGCATATACAAAATTTGATAATGGAGCTTTGAAGCTTCCAAGTAATTTTGCAATAAGTACTTCTTTCGGTGGTACTGTAGCAAGTTCTTTAACTTTATTTTCATCAAAGATTTCGCCTTGAACAATTCCTGCCCTCAGTTCTAAAACCTTATGATCTTTTGAAAAATCATTAAGAATTCTTGCTGGTGCAGTTGGATCTTCATATCCAAATGCCATAGATATTGGGCCTACAAAGTAATCTTCTAATTGGTCAAATCCCAATTCTTTAGCAGCTCTTAAAGCTAATGTATTTTTGTAAACTTTATATTCTACACCTGCATCTCTTAATTCTTTTCTAAGTTTAGTATCCTCTTCTACAGTTAGCCCTTGATATTTAGCTAATATAACACCCTGAGCCTTTTCCATTTTTCCCTTAATTTCTTGAACTCTAGCTTCTTTTACTTCTCTATAATTCTTTTTCACTGTGTATCCACCTCCTTGCAGTCTAAACTACAATACATAATAAACACATATAAATTAAAAAGTCTCTCCATAGACACAGAGAGAGACCAACTATACTTTCTATTGGAATCCTTGATAGGTTGGTTACACCGTTATGCTATCGCACCTATTGTCTACGGAATATTTACATATTTAATTTTTGCATTACATACAAGTTAATTTAATCTAAAACTTTTGCTGAATTTATCTTTATTCCTGGTCCCATAGTACTTGATATTACTACAGACTTCAAATATTGACCTTTAGATGCTGATGGCTTTGCTTTTACTACAGCTTCCATTAATGTATGAAAGTTATCCAACAATTTTTGTGATTCAAAAGATTTCTTGCCTATTGGAACATGGATTATACTAGTTTTATCTACTCTATATTCAACTTTACCAGCCTTAATCTCCTCTATTGCCTTTGCAACATCAAAAGTAACAGTACCAGATTTAGGGTTTGGCATTAATCCCTTAGGTCCAAGCACTCTTCCTAATCTTCCTACAACTCCCATCATATCTGGGGTTGCTACAACAACATCAAAATCAAACCAATTTTCTTTTTGAATCTTATCAACATATTCTTGTGCGCCTACATAATCTGCTCCTGCTTCCTGAGCTTCTTTAACCTTAGCGCCTTTTGCAAATACAAGTACTTTAACTTTTTTTCCTGTTCCATGAGGAAGAACTACAGCTCCTCTAACTTGTTGATCTGCATGTCTTGGATCTACTCCAAGCTTTAATGCTAATTCTATTGTTTCATCAAACTTTGCTTTTGATGTTTTTAAGACAAGCTCTATAGCTTCTGATGGTTCATATAATGTACCCTTATCAATAAGCTTAGCACTTTCTATATACTTTTTTCCCATGTCGAAATCCTCCCTTGTGGTTTTAACGGTTTATACCTCCCACTTATTTTGGTTAACTAGTCTTCTACAGTTATTCCCATACTTCTTGCAGTTCCTGCTATCATCTTCATAGCAGTTTCAACTGATGCAGCATTTAAATCTGGCATTTTTGTTTCAGCAATCTGTCTTACCTGATCTTTAGTTACCTTAGCAACTTTAGTTTTATTTGGTACACCAGATCCACTTTCTATTCCTGCTGCTTTCTTTAGTAATACTGCTGCTGGAGGGGTCTTTAGTATAAAACTAAAAGATCTATCCTGATATACAGTAATTACTACTGGAATTATAAATCCTGCCTGTTTAGCAGTCTTTGCATTGAATTCCTTACAGAAACCCATAATATTTACACCATGCTGTCCAAGTGCTGGTCCAACTGGTGGTGCTGGGCTTGCTTTTCCTGCAGGAAGTTGAAGTTTTATCATTCCTACTACTTTTTTAGCCATAATATACACCTCCTATATGTGGTTATGTATAAATACATCTCCCACTTACTATAAACTTTTGCTTTATGCATTATTCTATTTTTTCTATTTGATTAAAATCAAGTTCAACAGGAGTTTCCCTGCCAAACATATTAACTAAAGCTTTAATTTTTCTTTTCTCAGTATTTATTTCCTGGATAACAGCTAAGAAGTTCTCTAACGGTCCTGATTTCACCTTTACATTTTCTCCTACTGATATATCTACATTTATTGGTTTTTCGCTAATTCCCATATCTCTTACTTCTTCATCCGTAAGTGGAACAGGTTTAGAACCAGGTCCAACAAAACCTGTAACTCCTCTAGTATTTCTAACTATATACCAAGAATCATCAGTCATTATCATGTGTATTAAAACATATCCCGGAAATACTTTTTTTAAGGTTATTTTCTTTTTTCCATCTTTAATCTCAACTTGTTCTTCCATTGGAACTTGAACATCATCTATCCAATCATAAAGGTTCCTATTTTCTATGGTTTTTTCAAGATTAACTTTAACTTTATTTTCGTAACCAGAATATGTATGAACTACATACCACTTAGCTTTATCTGACATAACTCTAGGGACAAAACTATTTCTTAGTCCCTACCTCCTTTTTATTTCATAATAATCTTAGCTAAAGAATTAAATCCAAAATCTATAACTCCAACAATCACCACATAAATAACACAAAATATAGCAACGGCAATTGTAGCTTTTTTTGTATGTTCTTTAGAGGCCCAAGTTATCCGTTTGAATTCTGATACTAGTCCTTTAAAAAAATTAAAGAACCCACCTTCAAGTGCTGTCTGTTTATCAACTTTTTTCATATCACCGTTTGCACCCATTTGCTCACATCCTCAAAACAATTTAATATGTGCCTCTACAATATTATCTAGTTTCTTTATGAACTGTGTGTTTATGACAAAAAGGACAATACTTTTTCATTTCTAATCTATCTGGATCATTTTTCTTGTTTTTCATTGTATTGTAATTTCTTTGTTTACAATCTGTACACGCTAGTATCACTTTTACTCTCATTACTCTCTAACCTCCTAATATAGCTCACAAACATAATCAATTAGAAATTTATTTTCAAAATCATGCATTACTTAACTAAATTATCACAACTTAGTTTTTATGTCAATGGCTTAAAAATATAAACAGATACTATCTAATTTTTTACTTTCAAAGGGACCGGATTTAGAAACCCAGTCCCTAAAATATTACTCAGTTATTGTAGTAACAACACCTGATCCAACTGTTCTTCCGCCTTCTCTTATTGCAAATCTTAATCCTTCATGCATTGCTACTGGTGTTATAAGTTCTACGTTCATGTCTATGTGGTCTCCTGGCATTACCATTTCTACTCCTTCTGGTAATGCAATTGATCCTGTTACATCTGTTGTTCTAAAGTAAAATTGTGGTCTGTATCCATTGAAGAATGGTGTATGTCTTCCACCTTCTTCTTTCTTAAGTACATATACCTGACCTACAAATTTCTTATGTGGATGTACTGTTCCTGGTTTTGCTAGTACTTGACCTCTTTCTACTTCGTCCCTCTGTATTCCTCTTAATAGTACTCCGATGTTATCTCCTGCCATTGCCTGGTCTAGAAGTTTTCTAAACATCTCTACTCCTGTACATGTTGTCTTCTTCTTCTCTTCCTTTAATCCTACTATCTCTAATTCGTCTCCGATTTTTAATACTCCACTTTCTACTCTTCCTGTTGCTACTGTTCCTCTTCCTGTTATTGTGAATACATCTTCTATTGGCATTAAGAAGTCCTTATCTGTTGGTCTTTCTGGTGTTGGTATATATTCATCTACTGCATCCATTAATTCATGTATGCATTTTGTTGCTTCTGGATCATCTGGGTTCTCTAATACCTTTAACGCACTTCCTACTATTATTGGTACGTCGTCTCCTGGGAATCCATACTCACTTAATAATTCTCTTACTTCCATCTCTACTAATTCTAGTAATTCTGGATCGTCTACCTGGTCTGACTTATTTAAGAATACTACTATATACTGTACTCCTACTCTGCTTGCTAACAATATATGTTCTCTTGTCTGTGGCATTGGACCATCTGCTGCACTTACTACTAGAATTGCTCCATCCATTTGTGCTGCTCCTGTTATCATGTTCTTTACATAATCTGCATGTCCTGGACAATCTACATGAGCATAGTGTCTCTTATCTGTCTCATATTCTACATGAGCTGTATTTATTGTTATTCCTCTTTCTTTTTCTTCTGGTGCTTTATCTATTTCATCATACTTTGTTGCTGCTGCTTTTCCCTCTTTTGATAATACCATTGTTATTGCTGCTGTTAATGTTGTCTTACCATGGTCTACGTGTCCTATTGTTCCTATGTTTACATGTGGTTTGGTTCTTTCATACTTTTCTTTTGACATTACTCTTCCTCCTTGTTGGTTATACACATCTTATTTAAGTAAACTCATCCTGGTGTGTTGTAAAAACTTTATACATCATTATTGGAGCCCATGACCAGGATTGAACTGGTGACCTCCACCTTACCAAGGTGACGCTCTGCCTACTGAGCTACATGGGCAATTTCTCTTGGAGCGGGAAACGGGACTCGAACCCGCGACGGCCAACTTGGGAAGCTGGTGTTCTACCACTGAACTACTCCCGCCAATAAACTTCAATTAAATATCAAAAGTAACATATCAGTTATTAATTCTAATACAAGTATATTTTTTTGTCAATATACTATTTTTTATTTATGAATTAAACATTTTTCCAATTTTCTTTTAACTCTCTGTAAAGCATTATCTATAGACTTGGCATGTCTATCTAAATCACATGCAATTTCTTGATATGACTTTCCATCGACATAAGACATAAGTACTTCCATTTCTAAATTTGACAACACTTCCCCTATTTCACTTTGTATATGATTTAGTTCTTCCCTGCTAATTACAAGTTCTTCGGGATCTTCCACCTTAGTTTCAGACAAAACATCCAATAAAGTTCTATCTGATTCTTCATCATATATAGGCTTATTTAAAGATATATATGTATTTAATGGAATATGCTTCTGCCTAGTAGCAGTTTTTATAGCAGTTATTATTTGACGGGTCACGCAAAGTTCTGCAAAAGCCTTAAAAGATGATAACTTATCTGGTTTAAAATCCCTTATGGCCTTATATAAACCTATCATACCTTCCTGGTAGATATCCTCCTTATCCGCACCAATTAAAAAATATGATTTTGATTTTGACTTAACAAAATTTCCATACTTATTTATCAGGTACTCCTGAGCACTTACATCCCCTTTTTTTGCCTCAATAACTATTTCTTCATCTAATTTTTCTTCAAAGGGGGAAACTTTCCTAGCATTATAACTCCCATTATCCAAGATATCCCCTCCAACACAATTATAAACCACTGCTACAATTATACATTAAAAGTAAATTTATAGTCAATACATTTTAGTCACTTTTACGAATCTTTTCAAGTTTTTCCAATATATCCTCTTTTATACTATCTTCCAAAGTATTTCTTTGTTCGTGATATCTCTTTTCAATTTTATTTTTTATATGATTCTCTACATTATTAACTTCATGATAAAATTCAATAGAGGACATCCTAACAGCACCTCTCTGAAATGTTACTTGCTGTTCTAACGAATCAGAAGTTACTACAAATACTTCATTCTTACGTCCTATATTATTTACAGTTCTTTCTATAAAACTATCTGCCGTCTCATTTTCTTTAGTAAATACTACTACAACATTTTTATTAATTTTCTCTTTTTTTTCTAAGCTTCCCGATACCATATGGGCATCAAATACTATAAAAACTTTATAGTCCTTATATACCGAGTAATTGCTTAAAGTTTCTATAAGCGACTGTCTTGCGGTTTCAAGACTATAATTTTTTATATTATTTAACTTAGGCCAACTATTTATAACATTATATCCATCTACAAAAATGTTTCTCAACTTCTACCACATTTTATTCTCTGCTTTAATATTTCATACATCAATATGCCACCTGCCACAGAAGCATTTAGGGATGACACTCTTCCTACCATAGGTATCTTTACCAGTACATCACATTTTTCTTTAGTTAGTTTAGCTATTCCTCTTCCTTCACTTCCTATTATTAAAGCCGCAGGTCCCTTAAAATCAACATCAAAGCAATAATTTTCTCCACTCATATCAGCCCCATATACCCATATGCCATCTTTCTTTAATTTTTCTATTGTAGTATTTAAATTTGTAACTTTACATATTTTCATATACTCTGCTGCTCCTACAGAAGATTTATATACCACAGGCGTAATTCCCACATTTCTTCTTTTAGGTATTATAATTCCATGAGCACCGCATATCTCAGCAGTTCTTATTATTGCGCCAAAGTTATGGGGATCTTCTATTTCATCTAATACAATTATAAAAGGAGCTTCTTTTTTTTCTTTAGCGTATTCTAATATATCCTCTACTTGACAATATTTATAAGGGGTTATTTGTGCAATTACTCCTTGATGTGCTCCTGTCTGTGAAATTTTATCTAACTTTTTTCTATCCACCTGTTTTACAACTATATGCTTTTCTTTAGCTTTAGCAAGTATTATATTTATAGAACCCGACATATTTCCCTCTGCAAGAAAAATCTGTTCTATAGTTGTATCGCTTGATTTTAAAGCTTCAATAACTGCATTTCTGCCTTCAATTAAATCCTCTCTAAACTCAACTTTATCTGTCAAGTTCGTTGACTTTTTATACTTATTTTTCATAATCCTACCCTTTATACCTCAATTTCCTATTTACTTTTTTTATCTACCTTATATTTCTTTCGTATCTCTTGTAACTTTCCACAAGTCATTTTTCCTTCCAAGCAATATTCATACACAGGAAGGTCCACAATCCAGGAACACAGCTGCTCTTTAATCCCACTTGGAGAAAAGCAGATATTCCAAATCTTCGATTTGGTGATAGTCGCTCTCACAGAGTGCGTGGGATTATTAGAGCAGGTAGTCATCGGATAAACAAATTAATCGTATATTCAATTAACCTCTAACGCCAATTAGAATTCCCCTTTATTCTTCAAGTTTATTATAAGCCTAAATAAATAATTTAATCTATCTCTGTTATCTATTAAATATAAAAAACCAATTAATGTTTCAAATCCAGTTGCAAACCTATACTCCTGTACATCTGCATTTTTAGGAACTGTCCCCGATTTAGCATTTCGTCCTTTTTTAAAAAAATACCTTTCACTGTCAGATAACTCTTGTTCCAACTTTTTTATAACTTCACTTTGAGAATGGGCCTTTACAAATTTTATAGCTTCCACATGCAAATTATGTACAGACATATCTCTGTGTTCACTGACTAAGTAAGTTCTTACAAACACCTCATATACAGCATCTCCAATAAACGCAAGTACAAGGGGACTCATCTGTCTTACCTCTGCTTCACTCATTCTTATGTTTAACAAATCATTTTTCATCTTTATCCCCCGTTAAATTATAATCTCTATACTCTTTTCCATCTTACTCCTTCTGGTGTATCTTCTAATACTATTCCCTGTGTCTTCAAATCATCCCTTATTTTATCAGAAAGTGCCCAGTTTTTTTCACTTCTAGCTATTTGTCTCTTCTCTATTAAAGCTTCAATGTCTTTTTCAATACTTCCTCTCTTAGATTGCTGTAATATTCCAAGTGGGGCTCCCAATTCTCTTATTAAATTGAGACAATTCGTAATTACTTCCGCAGAGGAATCCTTATTTATGTTTACATTTATATCCTTTACAAGGTCAAATATTACAGATATAGCATCTGCTGTATTAAAGTCATCGTCCATCTTTTCAATGTATCTTTGCTTATATTTATCTAATTTATTTCTATATTCTTTTTCATTTTCTGAAATTAGTATGTCTTTTTTATTATCTAAAATACTTTCTAAATTTGTTATTGAATTGTACAATCTATCTAACGCTGATTTCGTAGAATCTAAAAGTTCCATACTAAAATTTATTTGAGTTCTATAATGACCTGATAGCATAAACATTCTTATTACGTCCGGTTCGTACTTCTCCAAAATTTCCCTTACAGTAAAAAAGTTGTTTAATGATTTTGACATTTTTTGGTTATTTACATTTACAAAAGCAGAATGCATCCAACACCTAGCAAATGTTTTACCGGTTCTACCTTCACTTTGAGCTATTTCATTCTCATGATGGGGGAACATTAAATCAGACCCACCTGCATGTATGTCTATAGTTTCTCCTAGTAAATCATGCGCCATACAGGAGCATTCTATATGCCATCCTGGTCTTCCCATTCCCCAAGGGCTTTCCCATGCAGGTTCACCAGGTTTTTGTCCCTTCCAAACTGCGAAATCCATAGGATCTTTCTTTCTCTCATCAACATCTATTCTAGCTCCTGCCCTAAGATCATCTATATTTTGTCCAGAAAGTTTTCCATAATTGCTGAATTTTTTTGTACTAAAATAGACATCCCCATCTATTTCATAGGCATAGCCTCTATCTATTAAATCTCCTATAAATTCAATAATTTTTGTTATATATAAAGTAGCTCTAGGATTTACAGTAGCTCTTTTTATGTGCAAAGCATCTGCGTCCTTATAATATTCCTTTATAAACTTATCTCCCAGTTCTTTTACAGTTATATGTTCATCTTGTGCTTTTTTTATCATCTTATCATCAATATCTGTAAAATTTTGTACAAATCTTACTTTATATCCCTTGTACTCCAGGTATCGTCTAACAGTGTCAAATACGACAAAAGTTCTGGCATTGCCTATATGGAAAAAATTATATACTGTAGGGCCACATACATACATTTTTACTTCATTGGAATTCAACGGAACAAATTCTTCCTTTTTCCTGGTCATTGTATTAAAAATTTTCATGATATTTTGGCCTCCTTGTTTAGTTTGCTTATTTATATAAACTAAATAAAAATATAAATAAAGTTTTTTACACCAAATAAAATTCTTATCCATAGAATCCTTACAATTTTTCATCTAGAATAGATACCTATTGGACAAAATTCTTACTCTAATTTTGATTTAAATTCCCTAAATATTTTATCACATTATTGTAACTTATTTAAGTGCTATTAATATTTTTATCCCTCTTGCTTTAGATAAGGAAAACCTATAAGCATCCATAACATCATGGAAGCTTATAGGTCTTTATCTTACTTTAGTATTTTTCAACTATACTTTCAGCTATATTCAAATCCTCTGGTGTGGTCACTTTTATATTTTCATAGTTGCCTTCGTACAAATAAACCTTATTTCCATAATACTCTACTACCATAGTATCATCAGTAACACATATTTTTTCATTCATTAATTTTTTATGACATCCATAAATCAAATCATATTTAAAACACTGCGGAGTTTGAACTGCAAATAAACTTTTTCTATCTAATGTAGAAGAAGAAAATCCACTTTCTTCCCTAACTTTTAGTGTGTCCTTAGGCCTAACTCCACAAGCACAAGCCCCATACCTATTAGAATATTTTATTCCATCGTCAATAATTTTACTAGTGACAAAAGGTCTAGCTCCATCGTGAATTAGAACAACACTACAGTTTTCTTTTTTTAAAACTTCTAATCCATTAAATACCGAATCCTGACGTTCTTTACCACCAGCAACTAATTTAATTACCTTTTGAAGTCCATATTTATCTATTATTTCTCTTTTACAATATTCTATCTCAGTTTCTGCACATACAAGTATAATTCCATCTATAAGAGGATTTATGGAAAATGCCCTTATGGAATAATATAATATAGGCTTCCCCTTAATTTTAATAAATTGCTTATTAATAGTAGTTCCCATTCTTTTTCCCTTGCCGGCAGCTACAATAATAGCATAATTACCATTCATAGGTTATAAATCTCCTTTTTGTCTTGCAAATATCATTCTTCCTGCTGCTGTTTGTAATACAGAAGTTACTACCACATCTTTTGTGTCTCCTATATACTTTTTTCCACCTTCTACAACTATCATTGTTCCATCATCTAAATATGCAATACCCTGTCCTGATTCTTTTCCGTCCTTAATTATTTGTACATTCATTTCTTCTCCTGGAAGTACAACAGGTTTCACCGCATTAGCAAGTTCATTTATATTAAGTACTGGTACTCCTTGGAACTCCGCAACTTTATTTAAATTGTAGTCATTAGTCAATACTTTTCCATCTAAAACTTGTGATAGTTTTAAAAGTTTGGCATCTACTTCAGGTATGTTTGGAAAATCTTTTTCATATATTTGAACGTCAATATTTAATTCTTTCTGTATCTTATTTAATATATCTAATCCTCTTCTTCCCCTAGTTCTCTTCAATCCATCTGAAGAATCAGCTATATGTCTTAATTCTGCTAGTACAAAGTTTGGAATTACAAGTGGTCCCTCTATAAATCCAGTTTGGCATATATCAAATATTCTTCCATCTATTATTACAGAAGTATCTAAGACCTTAGGATAACCTTTATGTGCACGTTGGTGCTCCCCTTTAGATTTTTTTTCTCTAGTTCCCTGAAGTCTTTTAGTTGCTATACCAGTGGCTATATTAGAAAACATGGACATTAATTCTTCCCTTTTTCGTATAGCAATATTTGCACCTAAAGCAGCCATAAGTATAGCTACTATTACCGCCAGTACAGTCCCCACAACCGGTATCTTTTCTAACAAATTAAGAAATACTGCTGATATTAAAAGTCCTATTAATGCTCCCAAAACACCTAATAATATTTCTACTGCAGGAAGTTTTTGAAGGCTCTTTTCGATATAATCCATAGTTTTCATAATAATTGAATTAATCCATGGTGATATTAAAAATAACATGATTCCAAAAAACAAAGTTAATATAGATAAAAATAAAAATTGTTTAACTGGACTATTTCCTAAATAAAATATTTTAACAAAGTAGCTAGAACTTAACGCACTCTTTCCTAGCAAATATCCTAATATTAAGCCTATTATTGTAAAAAGTCCTCTCAGTATTTTTTTTAACAATAGACTCACCTCCCCTATATTGATGTTTTTCATTACATTTACTATATATTAATAAATTGGATTTTTCAATAAAACCAAATTTATTTAATAAATTATTTACTTTACGTCCTTAATTTAACAAGCCCCTTTAGATAATTATACCAAAAAATAAAATTTATAAACATTTTTGTCCATTATTTCACATGACAATCCCCCTATTCATAAATTTATTCTTGGTTTATTATATATTCATAGAGCAATTTTACTTAGTACTAACTTAAGTTTACAAATAATATCCTAAATATATAAGGAGTTGAACCTGATGAAAGATATAATTTTTGATAATTTTCAAAACGCAGTAAGTGAATCTTTATTAAGGCATAAGAGTATTTTAGATATAATTACGAAACTTCAGGAATCAAATGCTAGAATAAATAGAGCTGTTGCAAAATCCATTACTAATTGCGGATGTATAGAAGTTTGTGGTAAGAAACAACATATTCCATCCGAAGATAATACTTTGGATATTGAATCTCTAAAATCTTGCTTAAGTACACATGTAAAAGGTAAGCTATGTGACAATTGTAGAGATGTAATACAAAATGAAATAGGAAATAATTTATTTTATCTTACTTGTTTATGTAATACACTGGATATAAATCTATATGACATACTTTTAAAAGAATACGACAAAATAAATACTCTAGGTAAATATTCCTTCAGATAATTTCCAGCACAAAATAATACCAGCTATATTATTTTGTGCTTAAAATTTATTGTCTATCATGATCTGTTCTCTAAGCCTTCTCAATCCATTCTTTATAGCTCTGGCCCTAGCTTCTCCTATTCCTTCAACTTTATCAAGCTGCTCATAGGACGCTTCCATAACACCTTTAAGCTCCTTAAAATTTTTCACTAAATTTTCTATTACATTAGTTGGTATCCTAGGAATTTTGTTTAACATCCGGTATCCTCTTGGGGATATCAATGTATCAACTAGAGGAGCTCCTGCATATCCCAAAGATTTAGAAATATTGTCCAGATTGAATAGTTCACTTGAACTTATTTCTTGAAGTTGCTTATATATTTCATCATAGTCCATACCACTTTGGCAATAATCTCTTATCATAAATATTCCATCTCTTTCAACGCTTTTAATTAATTCGTTTAATTGCATTGAAATTAATCTTCCTTCATTTCCAAGTTCACATATGTATCTTTCAATCTCCGATACTATTCTCATCACCATTTCAGTTCTTTGGATAGCCGTCATTACATCAAATAGTGTTACTATGTCTTGAAACTCTAAAATATTAAGATTGTTAACAACCCCATCAAGTACAGAAACATACTTTTCCAAAGTTTGCAGTGCTTGATTAGCCCTTCCAAGCATAACACTACTGTCCTGCAGTACATATTTAATATATCCTTTATATACGGTTATTACATTTCTCCTTTGAGAAATAGCAATAACTATGGCCCCTGTTTGTTTAGCCACTCTATCTGCAGTTCTATGCCTTGTTCCAGTTTCAAAAGTTGGAATAGATGAATCTGGAATAAGTTGAGTATTTGCGTATAATATTCTCTTTAAATCACTGCTTAATATTATAGCACCATCCATTTTCGCAAGCTCATATATATAAGAAGAACTATACTCAGAATTAATGGCAAATCCACCGTCTACCACCTTCATTATCTGTTCACTGTCTCCTAAAACTACAAGCCCACCGGTTTTAGCCCTCAAAATATTTCTAAGACCTTCCCTAAGTTGAGTACCTGGAGCTAAAAGTTTTAATATACTTTTAAGTTCTTTATCTTTTTCTAATCTCAAAATCATCACCCTAATTAAAAAACTTTATTTAATGCCTCCTTCAAGGAGGATATACCTATAACATTTATATCTTTAGAATTTACCTTTCCCTTATTTCTATCTGGTATTATTATATTCCTAAATCCCATTTTTTTTGCTTCATTTACAATTCTATCACAAAACGATACTGGTCTAACTTCACTTGTAAGTCCAATTTCACCTACTGCCAAAAGATTATCTAGCTTTATTTCCCTAGATTTAGCACTAGATATAAGTGCAAGGGCAAGGCCTAAATCTCCAAAAGTTCCCTCTATCTTAAGTCCTCCTACTACATTTACATAAACATCACAATTATAAAATGTAATCCTAAGTTTTTTCTCAAGTACTGCTAAAATTAAATTTAATCTAGAGACATCTACTCCAACGGCTGTTCTCCTTGGCATAACTGCTTTAGTTTCGCTAACCAATGCTTGTATTTCTACTAGTATAGGTCTTCTTCCTTCCATTATACCAATAATTACAGAACCTTCTTTTTGAAATTCTCTATCTTCTAAAAACGCTGCAGAAGGATTTAATATTTCTTTAAGCCCGCTTCCAGCCATTTCAAATACACCAATTTCGCTGGTAGTACCAAAACGATTTTTTACAGTTCTTAAAATTCTTAATTCTCCTGTTCTTTCTCCTTCAAAAGACAGTACAGTATCCACCATATGTTCTAGTACCCTAGGTCCTGCTAGTTCACCCTGCTTTGTAACATGTGCCACTATAAAAAAAGATATATTATTAGACTTTCCTATACGCATAATATCGTTAGAAGTTTCTCTTACTTGAGACACACTACCCGGTGCTGAACTAATAGATTCTTTAAATAAAGTCTGAATAGAGTCCACTACTACAAATACGGGTTTAGTTTGTTCTATATGAGCCTTTATTTTATCAATATTAACTTCTGAAACTATATAAAGATCATTAGACAAAGAATCAAGTCTATCTCCCCTCATCTTTATCTGTTCTTCTGACTCTTCTCCTGAGACATACAGCACTTTTCCATACTTTTCAGCAATATTACTGGCCGTCTGTAAAAGCAAAGTCGATTTTCCAATACCAGGAGCTCCTGATATAAGTGTTATTGAACCTTTTACAATACCTCCTCCAAGAACTCTATTCAATTCCATTATACCAGTATCTAGCCTTTCGTATTCACTGGATTTTATATTATTTATACTCTTGGGTGTGCTGCTAAGTTTCATATCAGAAAATGTTACTTCCTGAGGGGACTTAATCTCTTCTACCATGCAGTTCCATTTATTACAACTAGGACATTTACCCAGCCACTTTGGAGATTCATATCCACATTCCTGACATATAAAAACCGTTTTTTTCTTTACCATTGAATCATCTCTTCCTGTATAAATCAATAAAAATAGCTAAATTTATATAAACAGAGTTCTTAGCATAAAATGGAGTTTTAGCTCCATTTTATGCTTAGAAATCGTTATCCAGGGACGTAGCTGCTCGGAACGTACGCTTGGATAAAAACAGGCGTCCCAAATTCTTCTATTCGATGACAATCGCTTTCGCGGAGTCCGTGGGAGTATTAGAGCAGGTAGTCATCGGATAAAAATTAAACTTTATACTGTAAAAAGTATAAAGTTTAATTTTATCCGAGTCAATCATTAATTGACTTTATTAAATAATAATTCTCCTTTTTCTACAACTACCTTAACCTTATCTCCTTTTTTAACATTACCTCTAAGCATTTCTTCAGAAAGTTTATCTTCTACAGTTTTTGTAATCGCTCTTCTAAGCGGTCTTGCACCATAAGTTACGTCAAAGCCTTCTTTTGCCAAGAGTTCCTGTGCTTTATCTGTAAATCCAATTTCTATTTCCTTATCTTCAAGCCTTAAGGAAACATCTTTTAACATGAGTTTTACTATTTGTTTCAAATCTTCCTCTTCTAACTGATGGAACACTATAATATCATCAATTCTGTTTAAGAACTCAGGCCTAAAAGAATTTTTAAGTTCCTCCATTATATTATCTTTCATCTTTTCATATTGACTTTCTTTGTCATCACCTTTAGTGGCAGTAAATCCCATAGATTTTTGTTTCCTAATGGTAGCTGCTCCTACATTAGAAGTCATTATTATTATGGTATTTTTGAAGTTTATTGTCTTTCCCTTTCCATCGGTTAATCTTCCATCTTCAAGTATTTGAAGCAATATATTAAATACTTCTGGATGTGCTTTTTCTATTTCATCAAACAGTACTACCGAATAAGGATTTCTTCTTACTTTTTCAGTAAGCTGTCCCCCTTCATCATAGCCTACATACCCTGGAGGGGATCCTATAAGCCTAGATACCGTATGCTTTTCCATATATTCCGACATATCAATTCTTATCATGTTGTTTTCATCACCAAACATAGCCTCTGCCAAAGCTTTTGACAATTCAGTTTTTCCGACACCCGTAGGTCCCAAAAATATAAATGAACCTATAGGTCTCTTTGGATCCTTAAGTCCAACTCTAGCCCTTCTTACTGCCTTAGAAATGGATTTAACTGCTTCATCTTGACCTACTACTCTCTTATGAAGAATTTCCTCTAACTTGAGCAATCTCTCCGATTCTCTTTCAGTTAACTTCTCCACAGGTATATTAGTCCACTGAGATACTACCGATGCAATTTGATCTTCTCCTACCGTAAGTGTAGATACTTCTTTTTTAGTCTTCCAGTTAGTTTTTAATCCTTCTAATTTATTTTTTAATTCCTTTTCTTTATCCCTTAAACTAGCAGCTTTTTCAAAATCTTGTACCCTAATAGAATCCTCTTTTTCCTTAGTTGCCTTTTCTAATTCTTCTTCTAAATTTTTTAAATCTGGTGGAGCAATTAAGTTTTGTATTCTAACTTTAGCAGCTGCTTCATCTATAAGATCAATTGCCTTATCAGGTAAATACCTATCAGTAATATATCTATCCGACAAATTTACTGCTGCATCTATTGCTTCATCTATTATTTTTACCCTATGGTGGGCCTCATATTTATCTCTAAGACCTTTTAATATTAGAACCGCCTCTTCTTTAGTAGGTTCTCCTACTATTATAGGCTGAAATCTTCTTTCAAGTGCAGCATCCTTTTCAATGTATTTTCTATATTCATCTATAGTAGTGGCTCCTATGCATTGTATTTCTCCTCTAGCCAAAGCTGGTTTTAATATATTAGATGCATCTATAGCACCTTCTGCTGCTCCTGCTCCTATTATAGTATGAATTTCATCTATGAATAATATTACATTACCTGATTTTCTTATCTCTTCCATAACTTTTTTAAGTCTTTCTTCAAATTCTCCTCTATATTTTGATCCCGCTATCATTGAAGAAAGATCTAATGTTACTACTCTTTTTCCCCTTAGAAGTTCAGGTATATTACACGATACTATCTTTTCTGCCAATCCTTCTGCAATTGCAGTTTTACCTACACCAGGATCTCCTATTAGACAAGGGTTATTCTTAGTTCTCCTACTTAGTATTTCCAAAACCCTCTGAGTTTCCTTATCTCTTCCTATAACAGGGTCCAGCTTTCCTTCTTTTGCCATGTCTGTTAAGTCTCTTCCAAACTGATCTAAAGTTGGGGTTGGCTCTCCATTTTCTTTCTTAGTACTGCTTGAATTCATCGATGATTGCTCTCCTGAAAGTGAATCCACAAGTTCTTTCCTCAATTTGTTAAAATCCACTCCCAAATTATTTAAAATAGTAAATGCAACTCCTTCTGCCTCTCTTATAAGTGCAAGTAGAATATGCTCCGGACTTATATAGTTATGGTTTAGATTTCTGGCTTCAAACAAACTTAATTCTAAAAGCCTTTTCGTCCTTGGAGTAAGCGGGATTTCCTTATTGTACAAATTTATTTCTCCCCTACCCTCATATTCTTCTATAAAATTTCTTACTGTTTCAATATTTACATTCATATCACTTAAAAGATTTCTGGATATTCCTTCTTCTTTTAATATTCCCAAAAGTATATGTTCTGTACCTACATATCCATGTTGAAGTGCTTGTGCTTCTTCTTGAGCATAAACTAATACTTTTTGTGCTCTTTCCGTAAATCTTCCAAACATCATAGTATATTTCACCATCCTTCTTATTGAACTTTGTCAATATTTAATTTTTCTTTTACAATTTTTGCTCTATTAAGATTCATTTCAATGGCTGATAAAATTTTCTCATTTCCATTTTGTATTGTAGCAGGCTGCGTACTTACTAAAAGATTATTCAAGGTTGCCTTACTTATATTCTTAATTATTCCCATTTCAACGCCTAATCTTACATCAGACAAAAGCTTGAAACATTCATTTACATTTAAAATCACTGCTGATTTTAATATACCCAATGCTCTATAAATTTTATCTTCTATCTCATATTTAAATTTTTTCATAAGATTTTCTCTAGAAATCTTTTCTTCATTTGTTACCTGAACAACTACAGCTTTTAAATTGCTCAGTATTTCCTCTTCGCTTCTACCTAAAGTAACCTGATTAGAAATCTGATATATATTTCCTATAGCCTTTGAACCCTCACCATATAATCCTCTAACAGTCATTCCAACTTGAGATAGTGCATTTAAAAATCCATTCATCTGATTGTTTAAAGAAAGTGCTGGCAAATGCAGCATAACAGAAGCTCTAAGCCCTGTTCCTATATTAGTAGGACATGCCGTAAGATACCCTAACTTTTCATCAAATGCATATTTCAAATTTTCTTCCAATAAATCATCTATTTTATCACTTACATTATACACTTCTTCTAAATTTAGCCCTGCTGTTATACATTGGATTCTAATATGATCTTCTTCATTTATCATAATGCTTATAGTCTGCTGATTATCTAGTATAAAAGCAGATTTGTAACTGTTATCTATCAAGTTTTTGCTTATAAGGTGTTTTTCCAGATAATTTCGCTTCTCATTATCAGTTTCTTCCCACAAATAATTGGTCTTAAATGTGTCCTTATTACTGGAAGGTGTATAAAAAGCATTCTCTACTAGTTTAATTACCTCTTTGCTTTTTTCTTCATTTAATTTATGTGGGAATGGAACTTCAGCTAAATTTCTAGCTAATCTTATCCTACTACTTATTACCAAACCCCCGTTGCTGTCATCACAAGTAGTCGTCCAATTATTCAAAGTTAACCCTCCTTCCTATTTTCGCTGCTCACATGAACTTGTTTCTCAATTTCTTTTATAGCATCTCTTATAGTTGCTGCTTTTTCATACTCCTCTAAAGATACTGCCTTTTGAAGATCTGACTTTAACTTCAAAAGCTTATTTCTTTCAATAATACTTTTCCCTTGATTTTTAGGTATCTTACCTGTATGGCCTAAATTTGCTTGAACTCTCTTAATTACAGGTTCTAAAATATTACTAAAATTCTTATAACACTCACTACATCCTAAAAGACCCGTTTTTTTAAATTCACTATACGATGTGCCGCAAGTTTTACAAGATATATCAAAAGTTTTTTGTTCTTCATTATTTCCGCTTGTCATATAATCCATAATTCCGCTTAAAATATTTTGAAATCCAAATGGAGAAACAAAGTCTATTTGAGGTACAAAATTAAGTTCTCCCTTTTCCATAGCACATTTTTCACATAAATTAATATCCTGCTTGGAACCATTTACTATTTTTGTTATATGAACTGTAGCTTCATTCTTTTTACATATATCACAAATCATATCACCACTCCTATACACATATGATTAACATTTAATGTAATTTAATACAATAAATATTATATCATATATTTACTTATCTATTCATATCAAATTTAGGACTCCTAAATATAACTACTATAATTGATTTTAATATATCTGCCCTAAATTTATTTTTATTGTTCAACTCAATATTTAGTGTCCTATCATTTATTATAGTCTTTAATATTATGTTTTCTCTTTCCGTTATAACCTGCTCTTCAAGTAGTGTTTCTATAAGTTGTGCAGCAGCATTGTATGTTATGGCATCCCCTATTTTTTCTATTATGCTTTTAAGTAAATTCTCGTTACAGTCAAATTCTACTTTTCGTATAATTATGCATCCACCACCGCCCCTCTTACTTTCTATATAATAACCTTTATCCATAGTAAATCTAGTAGTCAATACATAATTTATCTGGGAAGGCGCACAACTAAAATAATTAGCTAGTTCGTTTCTGCCAATTTGAAGTTTAGTCTCCTCACTATTATTAAGCATTTCTTTTATAAAGTCTTCTATTATATCTGATAATCTTGCCAATTTACCACCTTCTTGACTTTGACTTTCTTTGACCTTAAATTAATAATATTATTATTTCAGGTTTTATTCAACTTCTATATTTGACTAAATATATTTGTTTTGTACATAAATATTAAATTTAGATGCTATTCTCTCCCTTTTTCTAATACATACTATTGTATACTGTTTATATGTGTTAAATGAGAATAATCACCATGTAGAATAACTTTAGCTTTACCTTTAGTTATGTTTACCTGACTTAAGCTTGCTTGATAAATATAGGGTGAATCCCAAAATTTCTCCAAAGATGTATTTTCAAAATACGCCATCATGGTCTTTAAAGTTATAGTATGAGTAACAATCAGAACATGCTTTTCTGCACAGTTATTCATGATATCTTTTATTAAAGATACTGCCCTAATCTTAACCTGTTCAAATTTCTCACCATTGTCAGGTTTATAAATTTTAGGGTTTGTACCAAAATTATAAAGCTCTTTTGAGTTCTTCACCTTAATTTCTTTTTCATCTAATCCTTCCCAATCCCCTAAATCTATCTCCATAAGCCTATCATCCTTTATTATTGGTATATTTCTTTGTGCTCTTAATATTTTTGCTGTTTTCATTGCTCTACCTAGAGGGCTTGAGTATATTACATTAATTCTTATATCTTTTATCCTTTTTGCCAGTTCATTAGCTTGCCTTATCCCCTTTTTCGTGAGAGGTGAATCTTTTCTACCTTGCATTCTTTTTTCTGTATTCCATACTGTTTCCCCATGTCTTACTATATATAACTCGATCATATTTTTATCTCCTTTTCATTAAACAAATATAGATCTTATAACTTTTTATTATAACATATATATAGTAACTATATAATTTAATCCACATTCTTAAATGCTTTTATACAATACTTTCCTCCATCACAGGTTTCATTTGGATTAACAGTAAAATACTTATTTTTTAACATATTGCACACTATGTCTACATTTTTATCTTCATTACTATCTACAACTATAGTTAATTTATCATTTTTATTTACTATTGCTATATAATCATATATACTACTATAATCCTCTAAAGTAATTTTACCTTTTATGCTCATTTTATATTCAGACATATAATCTCTCCTTAATTGAAAAGTTCATCTAATGATTAATAAAATTATTATTTATTGTAGTGAATTAAAATATACACAATATTTAATTTTAAAAAGCCTCAATAGAATTATATTCTATTGAGGCTGAAATTTATTCTTGCCTAACTTTTATTTTATTTTTGCTTTCTATTATCTTATTTGCTTGAACATCTGGAACCTCTTCATATCTTTCAAATCTCATGTTGAAACTTCCTCTAGCTTGAGTCATGGATCTTAAATCTGTAGCATACTTAAACATCTCTGCTTCAGGTACTTCAGCTATTATTATCTGATTTTTCCCATCGGTCTCCATTCCAAGTACTCTACCTCTTCGTTTATTTACATTTCCAATTATATCTCCCATATACTCTTCAGGGACACATACTTCTACATGTAAGATTGGTTCTAATAATACAGGATCAGCTTCTAAAATTCCTTTCTTATAAGCTAAAGATGCTGCTACCTTAAAAGCCATTTCTGAAGAGTCTACTGGGTGATATGATCCATCATGTAATGTGGCTTTTATCCTTATCATAGGGTATCCAGCCAAAACACCATGGTTAATACATTCTCTTAACCCCTTTTCAACTGCTGGTATATACTGTCTTGGAACTACTCCTCCTACTACTTTATCCACAAATTCTAAATCATCTTCATTATCATTTCTTTGTTCAAACTTAATTTTTACATCCCCATACTGTCCATGTCCTCCTGATTGCTTTTTGTGCTTACCCTGTACATCTGAGGTTTTCTTTATTGTTTCTCTATAATGTACTTTGGGTTCTCTCAAAATAACATCCGTACCAAATTTAGACTTCAATTTAGATGATATCACATCAATGTGAACTTCACCTTGTCCAGAAATTATAGTCTCTGCATTTTCTACATCTCTAGATATCTTAAAAGTAGGATCTTCCTCTAACAGTTTACTTAATCCATTAAATATTTTATCCTCATCATTTTTAGATTTAGGCAACATAGCCATTGAAATTACTGGTTTAGGAAATTTAATATCTTTAAATACAACTAAAGACGATGGGTCACATAAGGTATCACCTGTGCTGGCAAATTGTAGTTTAGCAACAGCACCAATATCTCCAGCCACTATTTCCGATACAGGTATCTGCTGCTTTCCCTTTAAGAAATATAAAGTTCCTATTTTTTCACTTTTATCTTTTTTCACATTATACACTGTCATATCTGATTTGAGCTTGCCGGTCATGACTCTAAATAAAGATAGCTTACCTACAAAAGGGTCCGCTATAGTTTTAAAAATAAAAGCTGAAAATGGGCTCTTTTCGTCTGCTTTAACCGCAACCTGTGATTTCTGTTCTAAATTAACATCAATTACTTCTGAAACTTCAGGAGATGGAAAACATTGAATTATATCTTCTAATAAAGTGTCTATTCCTATCCCATTTACAGCAGAACCGCACATCACAGGTGTAATTTCACCTTTTGAACAGCCTCTTATTAATCCTTTATAAATGTCTTCATGACTTAAAGTACCCTCACTAAAATATTTATCTAAAAGTTCCTCATCCGTTTCTGCCACAGCTTCCATAACCATATCCCTACATTTTGTAATTTTATCTGAAATGTCTTTTGGTATAGTAGTTTCTTCTATTATGTTCTTATTATTCATTATTTTAGCTTTTCCAGAAATAACGTTTACAATTCCTTTAAAATTATTTTCACTTCCTATAGGATATTGAATTGGTACTACAGACATACCAAACTTTTCTTTTAATTCTGCCAACGTTTTATCAAAATCTGAATTTTCTCTATCCAACTTATTTATATAAAAAGCTCTAGGAAGTTTACTTTTATTGACACCACTCCAAGATTTCTCAGCTCCCACTTGGATTCCAGATACACTTGATAAAACAATTATAGCTACATCAACTGCTCTCAATCCTTCCATAGTTTCTCCTATAAAATCAAAATATCCTGGCATATCAACCAAATTTATCTTTGTATTTTTCCATTCACAGGAAGCTAAAGATGAAGATATCGATATTTTTCTCTTTTTTTCTTCAATACCGTAATCACTAACAGTACTTCCATCTTCAATTTTCCCAAGCCTATCAACAACTTTTGTATAATAAAGTATTGCTTCTGTTAATGTAGTTTTACCAGAACCGCTATGTCCAATAAATCCTACATTTCTTAAATTATTTACTGAATATTTTTTCATAAGCAATCCCTCCCCTTACTTTCTGATTAATTATATATTCTATTTGCTAATTAAAATTCCTCCTACAATTAATTAAATTTTCAAAATAATTTTATTTTTATATTATTATCTATGAAAACAAGTGCCTAAAATATGCGCTCTATAAAAAAATAAACCAAAGGTGAGCTACCTTTGGTTTATTTTTACTAATCTATTTTAGACATTTTCAAAAAATAAAAATGGCTCCGTGGAGAGGGCTCGAACCTCCAACCCTTCGGTTAACAGCCGAATGCTCAACCATTGAGCTACCACGGAACAATCTATGCAATGTATTTCTTTAAAAAACGAGTAACAAAATGTTACTCGTTTTGGTGGAGATAAAGAGATTCGAACTCTTGACCCTCTGCGTGCAAGGCAGATGCTCTCCCAGCTGAGCTATACCCCCGCATGGTGGACCTTCAGGGACTCGAACCCCGGACCCACCGGTTATGAGCCGGTTGCTCTAACCAACTGAGCTAAAGATCCTTATAACCTGGCAACGACCTATTCTCCCACAGGGCCTCCCCTGCAGTACCATCGGCACTCTAAAGCTTAACCTTCCTGTTCGGTATGGAAAGGGGTGTTACCTTCACGTCATTACCACCAGATATTTTCTTATCACAGTTTCATATTATACAGTGCTTTTAAACAACTGTCAATACTAAACATGAATTTAACTATAAAAATTTTATAGTCTAAGAAAAACTTTGTCCTCTCAAAATTGCACAGTAAACTTTTTTCTTTCGCTTTTTATTTGGTCAAGCCCTCGACCTATTAGTATCAGTCAGCTTAACAGGTTGCCCTGCTTACACCTCTGACCTATCTCCTCGTGTTCTTCGAGGGGTCTTACTAGCTTACGCTATGGGAAATCTTATCTTGAGGTGGGCTTCACACTTAGATGCTTTCAGCGTTTATCCCTTCCCAACTTGGCTACCCAGCTATGCTCCTGGCGGAACAACTGGTTCACCAGCGGTCGGTCCATCCCGGTCCTCTCGTACTAAGGACAGCTCCTCTCAAATTTCCTGCGCCCGCGACGGATAGGGACCGAACTGTCTCACGACGTTCTGAACCCAGCTCGCGTGCCGCTTTAATGGGCGAACAGCCCAACCCTTGGGACCTACTTCAGCCCCAGGATGCGACGAGCCGACATCGAGGTGCCAAACCTCCCCGTCGATGTGAACTCTTGGGGGAGATCAGCCTGTTATCCCCGAGGTAGCTTTTATCCGTTGAGCGATGGCCCTCCCACGAGGTACCACCGGATCACTAAGCCCGACTTTCGTCCCTGCTCCACTTGTTTGTGTCGCAGTCAAGCTCCCTTCTGCCTTTGCACTCTTCGAAGAATTTCTAACCCTTCTGAGGGAACCTTTGTACGCCTCCGTTACTTTTTAGGAGGCGACCGCCCCAGTCAAACTGCCCGCCTAACATTGTCCCGTCTCCAGTTTCATGGAGCCCGGTTAGAATCCCAGTACTGTCAGGGTGGTATCCCAACATCGACTCTGTAATGGCTGGCGCCACTACTTCCTAGTCTCCCACCTATCCTGTACAGACAATACCGAAATTCAGTGCTAAACTGCAGTAAAGCTCTACGGGGTCTTTCCGTCCAATCGCGGGTAGCAAGCATCTTCACTTGCACTTCAATTTCGCCGGATTTGTTGTCGAGACAGTGCTCAAATCATTACGCCATTCGTGCGGGTCGGAACTTACCCGACAAGGAATTTCGCTACCTTAGGACCGTTATAGTTACGGCCGCCGTTTACTGGGGCTTAAGTTCTGACCTTCGCTTACGCTTAGTCTTCCCCTTAACCTTCCAGCACCGGGCAGGCGTCAGCTCCTATACTTCAGCTTTCGCTTTAGCAGAAACCTGTGTTTTTGATAAACAGTTGCTTGAGCCTTTTCTCTGCGGCCACTTGCGTGGCTCCCCTTCTCCCTAAGTTACGGGGTTAATTTGCCTAGTTCCTTAACAACAATTCTTCCGATGGTCTTAGGATTCTCTCCTCACCTACCTGTGTCGGTTTGCGGTACGGGCACATAAAAACTCCATAGAGACTTTTCTTGGCAGCGTGAAATCAGGTACTTCCCCTTACGGGTTCCCCATAACACCTCATCATTGATATACCGGATTTTCCTGGTATACCTGACTCGGTGCTTAGACATACATCCAATTGTATGCACACCTTATCCTCCTGCGTCATCCCTTTTGTCAAACGCTTTTATGCGGTATCGGAATTTCAACCGATTGTCCATCACCTACGCCTTTCGGCCTCGGCTTAGGTCCCGACTTACCCTGGGCGGACGAACCTTCCCCAGGAAACCTTAGGTTTTCGACCAATAAGATTCTCACTTATTTCTCGCTACTTATGCCAGCATTCTCTCTCCTGTACAATCCACCGTTCCTTCCGGTACGACTTCTACTCATACAGGATGCTCCTCTACCACTCTTTCGAGTCCACAGCTTCGGTGGTAAGTTTTAGCCCCGGACATTTTCGGCGCATGATCTCTTGACTAGTGAGCTATTACGCACTCTTTAAATGAGTGGCTGCTTCTGAGCCAACATCCTAGTTGTCTTAGAAATCACACATCCTTTCCCACTTAACTTACACTTTGGGACCTTAGCTGGTGGTCTGGGCTGTTTCCCTTTTGACCACGGATCTTATCATTCGCAGTCTGACTGCCGGAATTCAAGTATATGGCATTCGGAGTTTGATAAGGTTCAGTAACTGTTGTCAGCCCCTACCCCATTCAGTGCTCTACCTCCATTACTCATTTCCGACGCTAGCCCTAAAGCTATTTCGAGGAGAACCAGCTATCTCCGAGTTCGATTGGAATTTCTCCGCTATCCACAGCTCATCCCATGGTTTTTCAACACCAACGTGGTTCGGTCCTCCACGGAATTTTACTTCCGCTTCAACCTGGCCATGGATAGGTCACTCGGTTTCGGGTCTACAACATACAACTTCGCGCCCTTTTCAGACTCGGTTTCCCTCCGGCTCCGTACCTTAAGTACTTAACCTTGCTGCACATCGTAACTCGCTGGCTCGTTCTACAAAAAGCACGCCGTCGTACTTTACGTACTTCGACTGTTTGTGGACACACGGTTTCAGGTTCTATTTCACTCCCCTCCCGGGGTTCTTTTCACCTTTCCCTCACGGTACTCCTTCTCTATCGGTCACCAGGTAGTATTTAGCCTTGGGAGGTGGTCCTCCCTGTTTCCCACAAGGTTTCTCGTGTCTCGTGGTACTCTGGATTAGATCTGACTGTTCTTTGCTTTCATTTACAGGGCTTTTACCTTCTCCGGCAGAGCCTTCCAGCTCTCTTCAATTAGCACTTCACAGTATTTATAATCTATCCGCAACCCCAGGAACAAGTTCCTGGTTTGGGCTCTTTCCCTTTCGCTCGCCGCTACTTAGAAAATCGATGTTTCTTTCTCTTCCTCCGGGTACTTAGATGTTTCAGTTCCCCGGGTTTGCCTCTACAAACCTATGTATTCAGTCTGCAGTACCTAGTGTTTGCTAGGTGGGTTTCCCCATTCGGATATCTCTGGTTCTCTGGCTATTTGCGCCTACCCAGAGCTTTTCGCAGCTTATCGCGTCCTTCTTAGGCTCCTGGTGCCAAGGCATCCTCCATGCGCCCTTTGTAGCTTGACCTTTCATTATCGAAAATTGCTATTTGCAATTTTCTCTGTATCATCTTAAATGTTTAGAATGATACTAAAGTTATTCTACAAAGGTTATATTATAACCTTAGCTTTACTTTTAAAAATTGTTATTAACTTTGCATATCTTCGTCAAAATCATTCGCTGCGGTACTCATTTACATAAGTAAACTCTGTTCCTCGCTCATGTTTTTCCTTGATCTGCTTGTTACTATCAATTTTTTAATTTCTTATTTACTGTGCAATTTTCAAAGGACAATTTTTCATTTTACTTTCCTAATTGGTTGTAAAATGAAAGAAGAATCTATGATCCTTCAAAATTAAACAGAGTAGATTGTAAACTTACTTAAACCATCAATTTATAAGATAGATTATACTCTATCTTTCGACTCCCTAGAAAGGAGGTGATCCAGCCGCAGGTTCTCCTACGGCTACCTTGTTACGACTTCACCCCAATTACTAACCCCACCTTCGGCCGCGTCCTCCTAAGTTAGACTACGGACTTCGGGTGTTGCCAGCTCTCATGGTGTGACGGGCGGTGTGTACAAGGCCCGGGAACGTATTCACCGCGACATTCTGATTCGCGATTACTAGCAACTCCAACTTCATGCAGGCGAGTTTCAGCCTGCAATCCGAACTGGGGGCAGTTTTTGAGGTTTGCTCCACCTTGCGGTCTTGCTTCTCTCTGTACTGCCCATTGTAGCACGTGTGTTGCCCTGGACATAAGGGGCATGATGATTTGACGTCATCCCCACCTTCCTCCGCGTTAACCGCGGCAGTCTTGCTAGAGTGCTCAACTAAATGTTAGCAACTAACAACAGGGGTTGCGCTCGTTGCAGGACTTAACCTAACATCTCACGACACGAGCTGACGACAACCATGCACCACCTGTATCCCTGCCCCGAAGGGCTTCTCTTATCTCTAAGATATTCAGGGTATGTCAAGTCCAGGTAAGGTTCTTCGCGTTGCTTCGAATTAAACCACATGCTCCGCTGCTTGTGCGGGCCCCCGTCAATTCCTTTGAGTTTTAATCTTGCGATCGTACTTCCCAGGCGGAGTACTTATTGTGTTTACTGCGGCACAGAAGGGGTCGATACCTCCTACACCTAGTACTCATCGTTTACGGCGTGGACTACCAGGGTATCTAATCCTGTTTGCTACCCACGCTTTCGTGCCTCAGCGTCAGTTACGGTCCAGAGAATCGCCTTCGCCACTGGTGTTCTTCCTAATCTCTACGCATTTCACCGCTACACTAGGAATTCCATTCTCCTCTCCCGCACTCCAGATACCCAGTTTGAAATGCAGTGCCCGGGTTAAGCCCGGGTATTTCACATCTCACTTAAATATCCGCCTACGCACTCTTTACGCCCAGTAATTCCGGACAACGCTCGCCACCTACGTATTACCGCGGCTGCTGGCACGTAGTTAGCCGTGGCTTCCTCCTTGGGTACCGTCATTATCGTCCCCAAAGACAGAGCTTTACAATCCGAAAACCTTCTTCACTCACGCGGCGTTGCTGCATCAGGCTTTCGCCCATTGTGCAATATTCCCCACTGCTGCCTCCCGTAGGAGTCTGGACCGTCTCTCAGTTCCAATGTGGCCGATCACCCTCTCAGGTCGGCTACGCATCGTCGCCTTGGTAGGCCGTTACCCTACCAACTAGCTAATGCGCCGCGGGTCCATCTCAAAGCGGATTACTCCTTTAAATCAGTTTTCATGTGAAAATTGATTATTATGCGGTATTAATCTCCCTTTCGGGAGGCTATCCCCCTCTTTGAGGTAGGTTACCCACGTGTTACTCACCCGTCCGCCGCTAATCCACTCCCGAAGGAGCTTCATCGCTCGACTTGCATGTGTTAAGCACGCCGCCAGCGTTCGTCCTGAGCCAGGATCAAACTCTTAATTTAAAAGTTTATATGGCTCTATAGAAAATTGCTATTAGCTTCGCAATACTGCGTCAAAGCTTTCATTGCGGTGCTCATTTACTTAAGTAAACTCCGCTCCTCATTCAAACTTTTCCTTGTCTTGCTCGCTACTACCAATTTTTAATATATTACGTAACCGTAACATACTCGAAATTACTTTTTTAGCTGCTCTCGCAGCTCAAAAGAATTGCTGGTTTATTCTAAATAAGTTGTACTTATATCTTCCTCTGTTTAATTTTCAAGGATCATTTTGCTGTCTCACTTCGACAGCTTTTATAGTTTATCATGTATTTTTTTCTTTGTCAACACATTCTTTTTAATTTGTTTTTAAGAAACTGTGTAACTTATTTACGTGACAACAGTTGATATAATACCATACCTACAATTCTCTTTTATATACTTAAATATTATGTGCATTGTTTATCTAAATAATACTATAAATCTCTATAAAAATCTTTAATATTCACATACCGATACACGGGGAAACGTTATTACAATGAATTTAACAAAAAAAGAGAAATTGCTTCTTTATAACAATTTCTCCTCTGATATATTTTAAAAATTATTTATTATGTCCTTAAACGCATTGCCCCTAACTTCAAAATTAGGGAACATATCAAAGCTAGCACATGCAGGTGAAAAAGTCACAATATCGCCACTACTTGATAACTCTCTAGCAGCATTTACTGCATCTGTTAGTGAATCTACCGTTACTATAGGCACATCAATTCCCTTTTCACACTTAAGTTTATCAAATGATTTTCTAATTTTATCTTTTGTAGCACCCATAAGTATTAAAGTTTTTATTTTTGAATATCCTTCCTCTGCCAAAACATCAAAAGGTATTTTTTTATCATACCCACCTGCTATTAATATTACAGGTTTCTCAAAAGCCCTTAGTCCTGCCAATGTTCTCGTAGGACTAGAAGCAATAGAATCATTGTAATATTTAACTCCATCTAATTCTCTTACAAATTCACACCTATGCTCTACTCCCTCAAATGTAGTAGCAACTTTTTTCATATTATCTACAGAAACATCCTCTTTAATTGCACAAAATGCAGTAAGCAAATTTGCAACATTATGCATTCCTCTAAGTTTAACTTCACTTATCTTGCATACTTTTTTCCCATCAATACATAAAATGTCTCCATTTAAATATCCACCAGAAGTTAATTCTTCTTCAATACTAAACTGTCTTACTTTTCCTTTAGCTTCTTTTGCCATAGCATTAGTACACTCATTATCTCTATTAAGAATAACCACATCCTGCTTCCCTTGATACTTAAATATACTTTTTTTTGCATTTACATACTCTTCCATATCCTTATGAATATCAAGATGGTTTGGACTTATATTAGTAATCACAGCTACTTCCGGTGATACATCCATGCCCATAAGTTGAAAGCTTGAAAGTTCAAGAACCACCTTATCCTTAGGATTTATTTCTTCTATCCTAGAAAATAATGGGGTACCTATATTTCCACCAACCCAACTTTTATATCCCTGTTCCTTTAACATATTATATATAAGCGTAGTAGTTGTAGTTTTTCCATCACTGCCAGTTACTCCATATATCTTAGCAGGACAATATTTAATAAACTCTTCCATTTCTGAAGTTACATATGCACCATTTTGTTTAGCTTTTACAAGTGCAGGACTATCTATTCTCATAGAAGGAGTCTTAAATATTACATCAAAATCATCTAAATATTCGAGATAATTTTTGCCTAATACTAAAACCACTCCTCGCTTTTTTAACTCCTTGGTAACTTCACCAAGTTCCCCTTCATCTTTTTTATCAAAAGCACTTACCTTTGCACCCAGTCCCAATAAAAAATTAATTAAAGGTCTATTACTTATTCCTATTCCAACCACTGCCGTTTTTTTATTCTTTATAAACTTTTTAAAGTTATCAAAATCTTCCTTCATTAAAAAACCTCCAAAAATAAATCTGCTAATTATGATCACGCTTATATCATAACATAATTTTCTACAAATTTGTATGAAGCAGATATAGTACTAAAATAACTCCATCGGTATAGATCTTAAATAATGCTTCACATCATTTAGCTTGTTCGTCTTAATATGCTATTAAAATCTAAATTGTGAGAAAATATTTAATTTAATGACTTTATATGACTCTATTGAAAATTATTATTGTGTTATGTTATACTATGTTTGTGCCGTAAGGAAACATTAATATAATTCCCCAAGTTTTAATTAAACATATAACATATCCCCATGATTAAACCCTAATTTACCGGATCTTTTGATTCGGTAAATTTTTTTAATAAAAAAAAACATAGAACATTGATATCCTGAATAAATAACCTCGGAATAACAAAAGATGTCATATAAATTTTATCAAATTTATATGACACCTTTTACTAAAACTGTACTTTTTCTTGCATAAACGTCGATAATTCTTCTATTTTTATTCTAAACTGCTCCATGGTATCCCTATCTCTTACAGTAACAGTATTGTCATCCATTGTATCAAAATCTACTGTTATACAATAAGGCGTTCCAATTTCATCTTCTCTTCTATATCTCTTACCTATACTTCCTGCATCATCATACTCCACATTAAAATCTTTTCTTAAAATATTGTATACTTCTAAAGCTTTTTCTGATAATTTTTTACTAAGAGGTAAGATAGCTGCTTTAAATGGAGCTATAGCAGGGTGAAAATGTAGTACTGTTCTCACATCTCCTCCTTCTAATTCTTCTTCATCATATGCATCAACTAAAAATGCAAGTACAGCTCTATCAGCTCCTACAGAAGGTTCTATGCAGTATGGTATATATTTTTCCTTAGTTACCGTATCTAAATAAGTCATGTCCTTACCAGAATGCTCTTGATGCTGTTTTAAATCATAATCCGTTCTATCTGCTACACCCCAAAGTTCGCCCCATCCAAATGGAAATAAATATTCAATATCAGAAGTTGCCTTACTATAATGGGAAAGTTCTTCCTTATCATGATCTCTAAATCTTATATTTTCTTCTTTTATTCCAAGACTCAATAAGAAATTCCAGCAATACTTTTTCCAATAATCATGCCATTCTAAATCAGTTCCTGGTTTACAGAAAAATTCAAGCTCCATCTGTTCAAATTCTCTAGTTCTAAAAGTAAAGTTTCCTGGAGTTATTTCATTTCTAAAGGATTTACCTATTTGTGCTATTCCAAAAGGTATTTTTTTTCTACTTGTTCTTTGAACATTTTTAAAGTTTACAAATATACCCTGTGCAGTCTCAGGTCTCAGATATATTTCTGATTTTGAATCCTCTGTAACTCCTTGAAATGTTTTGAACATAAGATTAAATTGTCTGATATCGGTAAAATTCTTCTTTCCACAGCTAGGACAAACAATATTGTTGTCATCTATGTATTTCTTTAGCTTTTCATTGCTCCATCCATCAGCACTAGCCTTTTCTACTCCCTGTTCTGTCATATGTTCTTCTACCAATTTATCAGCTCTAAACCTAGCCTTACATTCTTTACAATCCATAAGTGGATCAGAAAAGTTTCCAACATGACCTGAAGCTACCCAAACTTCATTATTCATAAGTATGGCACAATCTATTCCTACATTATGTTCACTTTCATGAACAAACTTTTGCCACCAAACTTTCTTTACATTATTTTTTAGCTCTACTCCAACAGGCCCATAATCCCATGTATTAGCAAGGCCCCCATATATATCTGACCCAGGATATACAAATCCTCTACTTTTAGCTAAAGCTACTACTTTATCCATAGTTTTTTCAAAAGACATTATTTTTTCCCCTTTCTATTTTAATTCATTACTTATTATTAAACATTAAATCGGGATTTTAAAATATAAAAAAAGAACCTGCCACATAAGGGACGAATTTTATTTCCGCGGTTCCACCCTTTTTAGCACAAGCTCATCTTTAAATACATAGTTAGCTCAAAAGTTCCTTCATAAATGAAATCTCAGTTGTTTACACCATCCACAACTTCTCTGTAGAGATTTACATTAATACTATTCTTTATCACAGCATATATTAATTTTTTCTATATAATTTTCATTTTATCCTATTATCTTTAAATGTAAATAATAAGTCTTTAACTATTACAAAAAATGAAATGGCTCCGTGGAGAGGGCTCGAACCTCCAACCCTTCGGTTAACAGCCGAATGCTCAACCATTGAGCTACCACGGAATAACTTACATATAATATTATATCATGGTATTTTGAAAATGCAACATTTTTTTATTTTTTATGTAAAAACATTTTGAAGGCCTATGGATTTTAACTGGAATTTCCTTAGGTCTTCAAACAAGTTATATACTTACTGCTGTTGATTTGGCTTCATTGTAGGAAATAATATAACATCCCTTATTGAAGGAGAATTTGTGAGAAACATTACAAGTCTATCTACTCCTATTCCCAAACCTCCAGTTGGAGGCATGCCTATCTCAAGTGCATTTAAGAAATCTTCATCCATCATATATGCCTCATCATCACCTAATTCTCTTTCTTTCAGCTGCTGCATAAATCTTTCTCTCTGCACTATAGGATCATTTAGTTCTGAATATGCATTACATATTTCTCTCCCAAATATAAATCCTTCGAATCTTTCTGTAAACTTAGGATTTCCTCTCTTCTTTTTAGTAAGAGGTGATATCTCTACAGGATAATCCATTACAAAAGTAGGTTGAATGAATTGCTCTTCGCAAAATTCTTCAAACATAGCATCCAATATATCGCCTTTTGAACAATCCTTCAATTCCTTCTTTAATTCAATATGTTTCTCTTTAGCAATTTCTCTAGCTTCCTCATCGTCTTTCACTTCATCAAAATCCACATTTGCAAATTTTTTAACTGCCTCTACCATAGTAATTCTATTCCATGGTGGCTTAAAGTCTATTTCTGTATCTTCATAAACTACCTTTGTAGTACCAAGGACTTTCTCACATACATAAGCTATCATATTCTCAGTAATTTCCATCATATCGTTATAATCTGCAAAAGCTTCATATAATTCAATCGATGTATATTCTGGATTATGCCTTATATCCATACCTTCATTTCTAAAACATTTACCTATTTCATATACCTTTTCAAATCCACCAACTATAAGTCTTTTAAGATACAGTTCTGTAGCAATTCTCAAATACATATCTATATCAAGTGCATTATGATGAGTTGTAAAAGGTTTTGCTGCAGCTCCTCCAGCTATTGACGAAAGTATTGGAGTCTCCACTTCTATGTAGTCCTTGTTATCTAGGAATTCTCTTATTGACTTTATTATGGCAGTTCTCTTCAAGAAAGTATCTCTAACATCACTATTTATTATTAAATCCACATATCTCTGCCTATATCTCAAATCTGGATCTTTTAATCCATGCCATTTTTCTGGAAGCGGTTTGAGAGATTTAGCTACCAGCTCAAAATCTGTAATATGAATTGATATTTCTTCTGTCTTTGTTTTAAACACTCTACCAGTTACAGATAAAATATCACCAATATCATAGGATTTGTACTCTTTTAATTTCTCTTCACCTACATCGTTTATCCTTATATATAACTGTATCTTTCCATATCTATCATATAAATCGGAAAATCCAGCTTTTCCATGAACTCTTTTCGAAATAAGCCTTCCTGCTACAGTTACATCTTTACCTTCTAAAGTATCGTAGTTGTCCTTTACTTCTTTTGAAGTATGTGTCCTTTCTACTTTATATACGTCAAAAGGATCTTTTCCTGCTTCTTTAAGGTCTTCAAATTTTTGCAGTCTCTCCCTAATGAGCTCATTAGACTTTTCTTCTAGTGCATGTAATTTCTTTTCGTCTTTTGACATCAATGTTACCCTCCAATTATCTTCTTATACTAAGTATCTCGTACTTACTAACTCCATCTGGAATCTGTACTTCAACTACATCCCCAGCTTTTTTACCTACAAGTCCTTTACCTACTGGAGATTCATTGGATATTTTATTGTTAATTGGATCAGCTTCTGCAGACCCTACAATCAAATATTCTACTTCCTCATTAAAATCATAATCCCTAACCTTTACAATAGATCCTATACCTACTACTCCTGGCGGAATTTCTTCTTCATCTACTATAGTAGCATTTTTTAGCATATTTTCAAGTTGTACTATTCTTCCTTCTACAAATGCTTGTTCATTTTTAGCACTATCATACTCTGAATTTTCGCTTAAATCTCCAAAAGAAAGTGCTACTTTAATTTTTTCCATAATTTCTCTTCTTTTAACTGTTTTTAAATATTCTAATTCATCCTCAAGTTTTGTTATACCTTCATAGGTCATTACATATTTTTTTGATCCACTCATTTAACTATCCCCTTTTAACAATTTATCTAAAATTCTTATAGATAACCCTATTAACCACCAATGTGCTCATTTTTACTCATACTAATTATTATTTAAGTAATTATAAAACAGCCCCATTATAATGTCAACATTTTGAAAATTGAATTTTTATACTACAATTTCCCTTAGATTATAAAACTATCATATCCTCATTAAATTTTATTTTATCAAGAAATATGCCATTATAGGATAAAGATTTTTCCACATTTTTTTCATTCATTTGACAAAGTATAGACCCTAAAAGTTCAAAAGATACTCCATTGTACTCACAATTCCATGGAACTTTATAGCTAACATCGTTTACTATTGTGCCTCTATTGCTGGGCATATAACTATTATCTATATACCATACATATGCATCATTCTTTACAGTGACATTTTTAGAACTTATTACAAAATCTGCACTTTCGAAAGAAAACTTCATATCAGATGTAATTATAGGAGTTATTCCATAATTAGCAATAATATATTGTCCAATACCACTAGCTTTCATAATATCTTTAGAAAGTAATATTATATCTTTAGCCTCTCTAGCTAAATAACATATAGTATCAAATAAAATTCTATCCGAAGCATCATAAACAACTATACAACTATGTCTTATACTCTTTTTTTTGATCCTAAGTATAACTTTTAAACTCTTTATAATACTAAAAGCCATTAGCTCTCTTTGAAATTTATTGTATAAATTATAATCTAAATATCTATATACTTTAGGAGCTAGCTCCATATCTCCTATCCCCGATATCTTTTTTGCTCTTAGGATGTTATTATTATAAGACTCTATATTAATATTTGGCGGAAATTTAACATTTTTTATTTCTAGCTTTAATTCTTTTATAAAGATTTTTTCCTTCAATTTTAACCTAAATCTATCTTTAATTTTTCCCCAAAAACTGCTGTCATTATAGAATTCATTTTTTTGCGATGTAGTATACAAAATGGATTTCACACTTTTCTTCCTATTACATTGCTTACAGTAATATCCTATTCTCCTATTCTATTAAAAATTACAACAAAGATTTATATTCATTTAAAATTTTGAATACATTTTCACTCTTTTTTTCATAATTTATTTTATCTTTTATCTCTTTACTATTTTTTAGTCCTTTTATATACCACGCTATGTGCTTTCTCATTTCTCTTACAGCTTTATCCTCACCATTGTAATATATTGCCCTTCTGTAGTGTTCCATACACAAATTTATTTTTTCTGAAGGACCTGGGAATATAACAGGTTGATGATTTCTAATTTCATATATCTGTTTAAATATCCACGGATTTCCCATAGAACCTCTTCCAATCATTATCCCATCACATCCTGTATTATTAAACAATCTTACTGCATCTTCTGCTGTAAATACATCTCCATTTCCGATTACGGGAATGTTCACTTTTTTCTTTACTTGACTTATTATATCCCAATTTGCACTGCCATTATACATCTGTGTACTAGTTCTACCATGAACGGTCACAGCATCAGCTCCTGATTGCTCCATAATTTGGGCAAAATCCACTACATTTATATTATCAAAGTCAAATCCTATTCTCATTTTTACAGTAACTGGTTTTAAAGAAGCTTTTTTCACTTCTTTTACTATTTGAGAAGCAAGATGAGGATTTTTCATAAGTGCAGATCCTTCTCCATTTTTTACTATTTTAGGAGCAGGGCACCCCATATTTATATCTATAATGGCAATATCTTCATTACAATTAAAAAGGTCACAAACTTTAGCCATTATAAGTGGATCACTTCCAAATATTTGAACACCTAAAGGCTTTTCTATAGAAGACACCTTAAGCATCTGCTTAGTTCTATCACTGTCATAAAAAAGAGCTTTGGCACTTATCATTTCTGTATAGGTAAATCCGCACTTCATCTCTATGCACAATTCTCTAAAAGCCCTATCTGTAACTCCAGCCATAGGAGCCAAAACCACATTGTCTTTCAATTCAAAATTTCCTATTTTCATTAAAGCACCTACTCTTTATTTTTGTCATAGATTATCTTAAGTCCTGTTAATGTCAATATAGAATCTATTGTATCTATAGACTTTGACTCCTCATTTATCAGTTTAGCGAGGCCCCCCGTAGCTATTACAAAAGGTTCATCTTCTCCTAAATCCATCATTTCTTTTTTCATTTTTCCAACTATATAATCCACCTGGCCAATATAACCATACACTATGCCGGATTGCATACTAGCAACTGTATTTTTACATATTACTTTTTGAGGCTTGGTTATTTCCACTCTTGGAAGCTTAGCTGCCTTTTCAACTAAAGCATCTGCAGATATTTTTATTCCAGGGCATATTACTCCGCCTAAATAATCCCCCTTTGCAGTAACTGCACAAAATGTAGTAGCTGTACCAAAATCTATTATAATTAGAGATCTTTTGTACATTTCATGAGCTGCTACAGCGTTTACTATTCTATCTGCCCCTACTTCTCTTGGGTTATCATACTTCACATTTATTCCAGTTTTTACTCCAGGTCCAACTATAATTGGAACTATCCCAAAATATATCATTATCATATGTTCTAACGAGTACATTATATTTGGAACTACAGAGGATATAATAACTCCTTTTATATCTGAAGGATCCAATTTTTCGTGTAAGAAAAGTTCCATTACTTGAATCCCATATTCATCTGCTGTCCTTTTAGAATCTGTAGACAATCTACATACTGAAATAAGTTTACTTCCATCATATACTCCTAGAACAATGTTAGTATTTCCTGCATCTAGAACTAGAATCATTAAACAACACCACCCTTCTAAATTGAAATAATAATGATTACTTACATGATATACACAATTAAGGAGCAGCTTTGTAGCTGCCCCTAAAAATCATCAACTTAAGTCAAAATAATAATTTAATTGTATCAATAAAATTTTATTTGTCAAGATTAAATTGCTATCATCCATTTTAAAGAGAATCATATACTCCAAAGTTCCTACAACTTTGTGATAATCACTTTCATAATATACATAGGAGCATTGGCACAAGTAGTTGTAAAATAGGAAAAGTCCCTGTATGCTATCACAAGGACTCTCTACTTAAACATATTCAATTAAGCCTGAGCAAATATTTCTTCGAATTCATTTGCTTCAAGTTTTTCCTTTTCTAAAAGTTGTTTTGCTACTGCATGAAGCTTATTTAAATTATCTGAAAGAAGCTTTTCTGCTTTATCATAACTTTCATCTATTAATTTTCTTATTTCCTTATCTATCTCAAAAGCTACTTCTTCACTAAAATTTCTACCTTTGCCTAAATCTCTACCTAAGAATACCTCATCATGTCCTGATCCAAATGCAACAGGCCCTAAATCACTCATACCATAATCCATTACCATTTTTTTAGCTATAGTTGTAGCTCTTTCAATATCATTTTTAGCTCCAGTACTTATATCACCTATAATCAATTTTTCTGCTACTCTTCCTCCTAGAAGACCCACAATTTCATCTTCTAGCTTTGACTTTGACATATAAGAACTGTCCTTCTCAGGAAGGTGCATAGTATATCCTCCTGCCATTCCTCTAGGTATTATACTTATCTGATGAACAGGATCCGAATTAGGTAAAAGTTTCATAACAACAGCGTGACCTGCCTCATGATATGCTGTAAGCTTCCTATCTTCCTCGTCAATTACCCTGCTCTTTTTTTCAGGTCCTGCTATTACTCTAGTCACTGCTTCTTCTAACTCATCCATACCAATTAGTGTTTTACTTTTTCTAACTGCTAAAAGCGCAGATTCATTCATAAGATTTTCCAGATCTGCACCTGTAAATCCAGGTGTCCTTTTAGCTAATACATCTAACTTAACTTCATCTGATAAATGCTTATTTTTAGAATGGACTTTAAGTATTTCTTCTCTTCCCTTAACATCAGGTGCACCTACAAGTATTTGCCTATCAAATCTTCCAGGTCTTAAAAGTGCAGGATCTAATATATCAGGTCTATTTGTAGCAGCTATCATGATTATTCCCTCATTGACTCCAAATCCATCCATTTCAACTAAGAGTTGATTCAAAGTCTGTTCTCTTTCATCATGTCCTCCGCCAAGTCCAGCGCCTCTTTGTCTTCCAACAGCATCTATTTCATCTATAAAAACTATACAAGGTGAATTTTTTTTGGCTTGATCAAATAAGTCCCTAACTCTAGAAGCTCCTACACCAACAAACATTTCCACAAAATCTGAACCAGATATACTAAAAAATGGTACTCCAGCTTCACCAGATATAGCCTTAGCAAGAAGAGTTTTTCCTGTTCCTGGAGGTCCTACAAGTAAAACCCCTTTAGGTATCCTAGCTCCCATTTCTATATATCTTTTAGGTTGTTTTAAAAAGTCTACTATCTCTGCTAATTCTGCTTTTTCCTCTTCTGCTCCTGCAACATCTGCAAAAGTAACTTTCTTCTTATTATTGTCTGGCGTGGCCATTTTAGCTCTGCTCTTTCCAAAATTCATCACATTACGATTTCCACCGCCACCTTGCGATTGCTGCATAAACATAAACCAAAATGCTACAAGCATAAGTATTAAAAGAACAGTCGGTAAATATTGTACCCACATAGGTATTGTTGCAGGTTTAGCATACATTTCTTGAACTTCACCATCTTTAGGATGCTGACCTATAAATTGAAATAATCTTTCAGATGGGACTACAGTCTCATATGCTGTTCCATTTTTTAAACTACCTTGAACTGTCATTTTATCTTCTCTAAGCTGAAAACTTTTTACATCATTACTTAACCAGTACTTCTGAAAATCATTGAAACTAATGGATGTTGAACTTTCATTAGTTCTTACCAGCAACAATGCTGCAACTATCACTAATATAAAAACTACTGCCCAGGCCGTTGCACTTGAAAATTTTTTCATTAAAGGCCCCCCTCTCTTTCTAGTTTTATAATGTAAAATTGTATCATAATTAAAATTCCTTTACAATAAAATTTGTTACTAATTATTTGTAAATTTCTTCTTTTAATATCCCAACATAGGGGAAATTTCTATACTTTTCTGCATAATCCAAGCCATATCCTACTAGAAAATAATCAGGCACTTCAAATCCTATGTATTTTGCATTAACGCTAACCTTTCTTCTATCGGCTTTATTTAAAAGACATGCTATCTCTACACTCTTAGCTTTTCTTCCTTTCAAGTAATCCACAAGATAAGCTAAGGTTATACCCGAATCTATAATGTCTTCTACTATTAATATGTGCTTATTCTCTATTTCAAAATCTAAATCTTTTAAAATTCTAACAACACCTGAACTTTTCGTAGAATTTCCATAGCTTGAAACTGCCATAAAATCCATACTGCATGGAATAGTTATTTCTTTAAGCAAATCTGCCATAAATGGAACAGACCCTTTCAAGATGCCTACAAGGAGCAAATCCTTTCCATCATAATCCTGACTTATTCTTTTTCCTATTTCCTTAACTTTCTTTTTAATTTTACCTTCATCAAGTAGTACTTCCTTGATATCATCACTAATGTTGGCCATACTTTCCTAGTTCCTCACTTTCAAATTTTATAACTAAAATATTTCTAGTATTCTTATCAACTTTAAAAAGTTCGCTTATTCTATATCCAACAATCCATCCAATTTTGTCTCCAAAACATATGATAGGAACATCATCTCTTTTATCTTTAGATACTTTTAAATCTATGAACAGGTCTTTTAATTTCTTACTTCCAGTCATTCCAAGTGGTATAAACTTATCCCCTTCTCTCCTGTTTCGTAATATAATATTTCCTTCTAACTTATCGTAATCAAAATACTGTATAAGCTTATTTTTTTTACAATGTATATATTCTTTAGCTTCAACTAGTTCTATATAAACGGTAGATTTAATTGGGAAGATATTATTACATCCAAGTTGCAGTATATACTGTTTTTTATGATCTGACACAGCTTTTTTTGTATTTTTACTTATTATAATATTTCCATAGTCATTCAAAACCAATACGTTATTGGGAAGCATCTGTTCCTTCCCAGTAGAATGTTTCTGAACTTCTATTATATTTAGAATATGAATTCTCTCAAAATCTTTTAAATTTCCAGTTACAGTTTTTAAGGACATTCTTATTATCCTACTTAATATTGCTTCCTTCTCTAAGAATGCCTCTTTAGATATTATAACCTTTTCTCCCTTTATGTCACAATGTTTTTTAAATTTTTCTTGTGAAATATAACTTAAATACTCATTATCTATTTTTATTGTATCAGAAAATCTATTTAATACTTTAATTATATCTTTATTAAAGTTCTCTTGTATATATGGTATAAGTTGTAACCTTATTTTATTCCTAGAATATAAAGTTTCTAAATTAGTTTTATCAATTCTAGGATTAAGATTATTTAAGCTACAATATTTCTCAATTTCATCTCTAGTGCTGCATATCAGAGGCCTAACATATATATTATCTCTTACAGGTCTTATTCCTACTAAACCGTCTAACCCTGCGCCCCGCATAATTCTCATTAAAATTGTTTCAGCCTGATCGTTAGCATTATGGGCTATAGCTATTTTTTGAGCTTTTAACTCATCCTTAAGTTTTTCAAAAAAACTATATCTTACTTTTCTTCCCGCACTCTCACAAGATATGCCTTCCTCTTGTGAAACATGATTTACATCTATTTTTAAACTTTTAAATTTTATTTTCAAATTTTCACAAAACTTTTTTACATATTCTTCGTCTCTATCTGCATCTTTTCCTCTTAAACAGTGATTTACATGAGCTGCATATAAAGTTATATCTAACTTTTCTCTCAAAATATACAATATGTGTAATAGACATAACGAATCTGGGCCTCCCGATACAGCTACTATTACTTTATCTCCTCTATCAAACATTTTATTCTTTGTTATAGTATCTAATACAGATTCTATCAAAACAAACACTTCCTAAAAATTATTATTTTAGAAACAATACGCTAATTTATTATAACATAAATGAATTATTTTTTGTGTAAGAATGACATAAAAGCTATATTTAGACTGTCTACAACACCAATCTATAATTCACAACGCACAATTTTAGTAGATTTTTCTCCTCTGTGCTGCAAAAAATTTTAAATTTTGAAGCTTATTGAACTTTTGCTTCAATAATGCTATATTTTAGATTTTCTGAAGTTTTAGCGGAAGAAAATCATCCTTAATTGTGAATTGTGCATCGTGCATTGTGAATTAATTGCTTCGCAATGTTTTTAAACTGCGAAAGTTGAATACTTAAGAAATAATAATTATGTCCATTAATAAAGGCTGTATACCTTTTCTACTATTGCCGTCATATCATCTTTTGCCTTCCCTCCAGAAAGTTCTTTTGCTTTATCCGTAATTTTCTTGCACATTTCTTTAGGATCAGTGCAATCTAATTCTTTTAGAAATTCTATCATCCAATATAAATTTCCTGCTGCTTCACTTTCATAATCAATCACTCCATCGCTTACCATTATCAGGAAGTCTCCATTCATTATTTTGTTATTACTAATGTCCACATCCACTTTATCTAATATTCCTATAGGAAGCGTTTTTGACTTTATTACTATAACATCCTCCCCTCTTTTTATAAAACTAGCCGCTGCTCCTACTTTCATAAAATCTACTTCGCCTTTATATAAATCCACACTGCTTAAATCTAATGTCGAAAACTTCTCATCCTCAGTAAATTTTATACCCATTATAGAATTTACTGTATTGATAGCTGTCATTTTATTGAAACCTGCACTTGTAAATTCCTTTATAAGTTCAACAGATGCACTACTTTCCTGTCCTGCCTGAGGACCTGAACCCATTCCATCACTTATAATAGTCATATATGTTCCATCTGGCAATTTTCCAAAGCTATAACTATCACCATTACACTTTTCACCATCTTTACAAACTCTACTCACATAAGCTGCTATATGATATTTAGGAGTTTCTTCAAAAGTTATACTACAGCTGTCCATAGAAGAATTTATATTGCATCCATCTTCACTTACACACATTAACTTTTTAGTTACATTGTTTATAAGAGGCAATATATTTTTAACACACTCCTGTTTGCCGCCGCAAGCTTCCATAGATAAGTTTACAACTAAATGTCCCTTTTTATTATTGAAACAAAACACATCTTTATAATGTATATTGCTTTTATTTAAAATTCTTCGTATATCATTTTCCACCTCAGGATTAAACTTCATATTTAAATTAAAATCTTCTACTATATCACCTATAGTTTTTCCCATATTCTTTATTTGGGATGCTAGTAATTCTCTACATTCACTGAGTCTGTTCTTTCTCATTTCACTTACAATATAATTATTTACAATCTCTTCCGTATTTTTTATAAGTACCGTTCTTTTAGTACATTTTCTTTGAAGTTCCCCTGGCATATGTTTTTTGTTATCCTCGTAATTTTGTATTAATTCTGCAAAAGCATTATAAGTATAAAAAGCTTCTCTGTTCCAACACATGTGCTTCATATCGCAATCAGAGCACACTCTATCTGCCAAATTTTCTATAAGTGCACTACTTTTATTTTTCAAAGCAAGTTTATCGTTATCTGCCAACTTAGCCAAAACAACTGACATGTTATTAAGTACTTTAGAAAAACTATCAAATTTATGTGAAAAAATAGATTTGATTTTACCTGCATAATTCTCTTTTAAATGCTCCTGCTTCTTTTCCCAATCTAACTCCATTTCTATTTTTTTGTATATTTTCTGAGGTATTACAAAAAATATACAACAGCTTATAATTATTTCTATTATTTTAAATTCTGTTCCTATATTAGAATACATCTTTAGCACCATAAATCCTATAATATAAGCGCTTCCGCTCATCCACTTACCTGTTTCCCTAAACACACCTGATATAAGCCCACATAATCCATAAACTGAAATATATATCATCATATCGCTAGAGGTAACTCCTATTATAGTTCCCATGGCTACACCAGCGGCTGCCCCCGATGGACTTCCCTTTACATAACCTAATATAAGTATAAAACCTAGTGCTATTATATTTCTAAAAGATACTTCATGTATACTCATTCCCCAAGTTCCTGCTATAATCAAAGATGCAGTTATAGACATACTAATTATTTCCTCACTACTGTATAAATGTCTAGTTTTCAATTTTTTTAAGCATACTATAGAATAATTAATAATAAAATATATTGGAAAGATACACATAACTTCAAAAACAGAATTAAAAGCAGCTACCCCAACAGTTAATTTCAATATTAAAAACTTATAGGCAAAAAACTCTATTAACGCAGCAGAAAATAATAATACCAACTTCTTTTTTGCACTAATATTATTTAATATGTGATTTAAAGTTGCTAATGTTACAATTTCTATACAATATACAGGAAGATATTTAATATTTCCATACATTGAAATATACCCTAATAGTGTTCCCACCGCAGCAATGAGGGAAGGTTTTCGCTTTTCACATTGTGCTATTGATATAAAAAAGGCTATGCCAAAGGGTGCCATAAGATTTACCATCATAACCCTTCCAACTAAAAAACCTGCTAGGAAATAAAATATTATTTGAATTGTTTTTGTCATGTCCCTAGCTTCATGGTTTTTTTCTTCATTCTTTAGCTTTTCTGTCCTTTGATAAGGAAATACCTCTGCTCCATATTGCATATTATACCACCCACCTTATAAAATTACTGATTACATTATAGCAGTAATTACTGGAAATAAATGTCATAACATGAGATACATCCATATTTTTTTTAGGACATTAATTTTATGTTTTTTTCATAATTTTTATTTTAAATGTTTACTAAAAACTAGTTATCATATTTTATCCACAGTGTTAATAAATTTGTGATTTTAATAATTTTAGAAAGGTATGCTTTAACCTGATTAGACTTTGTTCATTATTAATAACTTTAAAGACAAGTAAATTGAAAACTAAAAAAAACTTGCAATATATGCAAGTTTTCTTGGTTGCGGGGGAAGGACTTGAACCTCCGACCTTCGGGTTATGAGCCCGACGAGCTACCAGCTGCTCCACCCCGCGGCATTAATTGGTGCTGAAGACCGGAATCGAACCGGTACGGGTTTTAAAGCCCGCAGGATTTTAAGTCCTGTGCGTCTGCCTGTTCCGCCACTCCAGCACATCATCAATTGGTAGCGGAAATAGGACTTGAACCTACGACACTTCGGGTATGAACCGAATGCTCTAGCCAGCTGAGCTATTCCGCCATGTTATATATTTCTGTGGTTGCGGGGGAAGGACTTGAACCTCCGACCTTCGGGTTATGAGCCCGACGAGCTACCAGCTGCTCCACCCCGCGGCATTAATTGGTGCTGAAGACCGGAATCGAACCGGTACGGGTTTTAAAGCCCGCAGGATTTTAAGTCCTGTGCGTCTGCCTGTTCCGCCACTCCAGCAAAATATATACACAACAAATTGACGACATATATTATTATATATGGTACTAACTATATTGTCAACTAATTTTTAAAAATTTCTACAAAGAAAATTTAAAAAGAGGCTAAACAGCCTCCTTAGGTAATCCTACTAGTAATTAGAAGATTTTTTATATCCTTTACCTTTTGCATCTTGATGTTTCTTTATATCTTGGAATCTTTCTTCACTATCTTTTAAAAACTTAGATAACCTATCTTCAAAATTACCCTGATTTTGCTTAGTTTTTTCTTTTTGCCAATCTATTTCCATAGGTCTAACACTCTTTTTATCAAGTCCAGCCTGCTTTATAGATAAACTAATCTTTCCATTGTCATCAATAGAAATCACCTTAACTTTTACTTTGTCCTTTTCCTTTAAATAATCTCGTATATTCTTAACATAAGTGTCCGACACCTCAGATATATGCACTAACCCAGTTTTACCTTCAACATCTACAAAAGCTCCAAAACTAGTAATGTTAACTACTGTACCCTCTAGTATGCTTCCTGCCTTTAAGGTCATATTAAAAAAACTCCTCCTTAAAAAATAATACTATATAATATAAACTTCTTCTCTTTTAACAGAGTAGGACTTCTTGGATCTTGCCCAAAAATCTTTGCTACATCCACAACCACTTATCCTCCATAATCTCAACAGGCATAATTTCAAGAAACCTGTTATAGTTTTCTATTACAGCATAACTGGTAATTAGTTTTTATTGTCTATTACAGGAGTTTCACCTTGCTTAATAAGACCTAATTTTTCTCTAGCTAATTTTTCTATATACACATTAGAATTAGACATTTTAACCTCTTCCTGTAATTTTTGATTTTTATATTTACCCCTCTGCTCTTCAACTTTCTTCTCACTTATCTGTTTTTTTATGTTCTGCATAGTTAATTGCTGGCTTATAAAAATATAGCCTATATATAGAACTATTAATAAAAAGATTATATTTTTCCACTTGATTTTTATTTTCATTAATAATCACCAATTTTCCCTTTAATGATTTACATTTCTATATACTTATTTTATTAACTATTGCCTTCCTCGATTTATCATATCATATCTCACTTATATTGTAATTTGATTTTTGATTTTCTTCAAGCTAATTTTTATACTTTTTTTTATTTTTTCTTTTAATACTATAAATAAGGTATTGAAAAGGATATATTATTATATATATAAATACCCTAAATAATCTTCCCAATACTTTGAAGAATTTATTATGTAATTCTATAAGCAAATTGCTGAAAAACTTCAAATATAAACATATACCTACACCTAATAAAATATACACATACATTCCCATATAGGCATAGTTTGTATACATTAAAAATATAAATACAATTATGGCTGTAAATACCCAAAACAGGGTGTCCTCGATAAATGTTATTATTTTATTTAAATCTTTAAACCCTCTTATTAGTCTGTAAAAATCAAATAATATTCCCGTTATTATTCCTGCTGTAAGGCTAAATATTATAAGTCCAATTTGATTACTTATTGATATAATCATACTAATCCTTTCATGGTAACATGATTTTATTTAAACATCTTTGATATTAAACTTTGGTTCTTTTTTTTCGACTTATTATTAGTATATACACAAGAATTTACCATACCGACTATAATTACATCTCCATTTTGTACATCTAACTTATTCATCTTCAAACTTTTGCCTTTAATATTGAGGGTTCCAAGATTAGTATTTAAGACTATTTGATCTTCATTAAAACTTACTACTTCAATGACACCAGTTAACATTAACTTTTTTCTATTTTCAAGACTTAATAAGCTTTTCTTGTCTTCTACACTTATTTCTTTTTTCTCCATAAAACATCCCCTCCACCTATAATAAATATATGTAGCCATTGGGGATTATATTACTTTGTATTTTAAATCTTATTCAGTTGAAATTATCCTATACATACTTTGAACGTTTTCTTTTGTAACATGAGCTGCAACATTTAAGATTTCTGCCTTTAAACATTTATTAGCATATTTGATTTCTATTATGTCCCCTTCTTTAACTTCAACACTAGGTTTGGCCACTTTTCCATTTATAGCAACCCTTCCACCTTCACATGCTTCTTTTGCTACAGTTCTTCTCTTTATTATTCTAGATACTTTAAGGTATTTATCTAATCTCATACAAACTCCCCTTTAAAACAGAAAACCTAGATTTTCACCCAGGCTTTCTGAAAAATACATTATTTATTTACTCTATCTTTAAACTCTTTACCAGCTTTAAATACAGGAACTGTTGATTCAGGTATTTTTATTTCTTCCTTAGTTCTAGGATTTCTTCCAATTCTTTCAGCTCTTTTTCTTGTTTCAAAGGTTCCAAATCCTACTAACTGAACTTTTTCTCCCTTTTCCAATGTTTCTTCTACGCTTTCTATAAACCCTTTAAGAGCTGCCTCTACATCTTTTTTTGTTAATTTTGACTTTTCTGCTATACCTGCTATTAATTCTGATTTATTCACTTTTTTTACCTCCTCTTATTTTCATAGATAAATGTGTAAAAATATTCACAAATATCTTTACGGCTAATTTTCGGTCATCATTAACCAATTTTTTCTAATTAAGCTTTCGAAAGCAATAAATATTGTATACTACACAAAAATATTTAGCAACTTACTATGTAATTTATATATACTTAAAAGTATTCATCACTTTCTAATCTATTGAATATACTTACATGGATATAGTAGCATATTCTGCATTAATTAAAAAATTCCTTCTTTTTGCATATAAAAAATTAAATTTATATATTTTTAGCCTTTTCCCAGAGTTCATCCATTTCATTTAATGTCATGTCTTCCATATCCAGTCCTTTCTCTCTGGCACCTTTCTCTATATATGCAAAACGATTTATAAATTTCTCTATAGTATAATTTAATGCAAATTCGGGGTCAATGTCAAGGAATCTAGCTACATTTACACAAGCAAATATTAAATCTCCTATTTCTTCTACTATTTTTCCCCTTTCCTTGCTTTTATATACATCCTTTACTTCATAATATTCCTCTAATACTTTATCTAATGCACATTCAACTTTGTCCCAATCAAATCCAACCTTAGCAGCTTTTTTTTGAACTTTACAAGCTCTCATCAAAGCAGGTAAAGCTTGTGCAACATGTCTAAGTTCATCTGTATGAGTTTTAAGTCCTTGCTCCTTTTTCTTTAAAGCATCCCAGTTTGTTAGCACCTCCTCTGAATTATTTACTTCTATATCTCCAAATACATGTGGGTGTCTCTTTATCATTTTATCACATACACCATTAATTACATCATTAATATTAAAAAATCCTTCTTCTTTGCCTATTTGGGAATGAAAAACTATTTGAAATAATACATCTCCCAGTTCCTCCGTCAGTTCTACATCATCTTTCTTATTTATAGCTTCTAGTACTTCGTAGCTCTCTTCTATAAGATATTTTTTTAGACTCTCATGGCTTTGTTCTTTATCCCAAGGACAGCCTTCTTCACTTCTTAATTTCTCCATTACATCTAATAAATCTTTTAAATCATATTTGCACTCTAAATCTTTAGGTATATAAATTGATGTTAAATAGTCTATATCATCTTGCCTGTCCAGCTCATACAATTTTATTTTTCTTATACTCTCACTATCTTTAATTCCTGCAGCTCTTATAAAATATATGTCTGCATCATCTCTATAATAATCCATAAGACTTAATTTTACTTCAGATGCAATTAGTCTATCATATACTTGCGTTATTATAGTACCTACCCTTTTATCTAACGTTTCATGCTTTATATCAAAAGCATCTATTATTTTTATTCCTTCAATAACATCTATATTCAACTTCTCTGCAATAACATCTATAAAACTAACCGATGGTATTATATCCACATCTACGGAATTTTGTTCACATAATTTTAACAATAATTTTACAGATTTTTCTGCTACCAGAGGATGACCTGGTACTGCATAAATTATTTGATGAAAACTTTTTTCCTTTAATATTAAATCTTCTGCTATAGATCTATATACATCCTCAAATTTCTGCTTTTTTTCATATAGATGATCATAAGTTTCAAAACTTATACCCAATTGTCTCAAGTAATCCACAGTAGGGTGTTTCTCTGTCCTCAAGTATACTTTGCTCACATCCTTCAGTGCATTAACAGCACCTATTGTAAGGGATTCTATGGATCCTGGTCCAAGGCCTACTACCTTAATCATTTGTAAATCCTCCTTTATTTTTTTAAGAATCTCCCTTTTATATAACTGTATTTAAATATTCCAAATATAACTATGATTGGTACGTATATAATCACACCGGCAATTACAGCTAAAAAACAAGCTATTCTACTATTCATGCTATAATTATAGACATACAAATATATAATTACAACAGCTGCCATCATAAAAATGGATGCAAACGTGGGTTTAACCATAGTTTCAAAATAATTTATATGAATTTTCAATTTTTTGCTTAAAAATATTATGTTTAAAATACAGGCTGCAACATACCCCCCTATACTCCCTAAAACAGCCCCATAAATATTTATATAAGGTATTGGCACCAAAAATAGAGTTATAACTATCTTTATAACACATCCTACCGCCAAATTAGCTACAGGTCTAATATAATGTCCAATGCCCTGCAGCACAGCTGTAGATGTCTGAACAAGTACAATAAAAGGAATGGACAACGCTGAATATTGAAGTATATCAAATCCTGCAGATTGACCTGGAAAAATTAAATCCAGAATAGGGTGCGCTAGAACATATAATCCAATGGTAGATGGAATTGCAATAACCATAGAAATTTTAAAAGATAAATCCACCTTATTTATGACATCAACTTTTCTATTTAATATATATGATTCTGCAATTATTGGCATCAAAGAAGCACATAGTGCTGAAGATATCGTTAATGGTATATTTATAAGCACAAATGCCTTTCCCGTAAGCTGTCCATATAATATAGCAGCTTCCCTATATGTAAATCCAGCCTCCAATAACTTCTGAGGCACCAAAGCTGAATCTATAAGACTCATTATACTACTAACTGCTGCTCCTAGAGATACTGGAATAGCTATATAAAGCAGTTTACTCAGTACATCCTTATTATCTTCAACTTTAAATACACTTATTTCTTTTCTTACATAAATATACTTTGCTATTAGATATATACCTCCAAATAGTCCTCCTGCTGCCGCCCCTAATGCCGCCCCTCCTGCGGAATACTCTATACCTTTAGGCAATAATAAATATGCAAGTCCCACTCCTACTATTACTCTTCCTATTTGTTCTATAATTTGAGATACAGCCGTATAATTCATATTTTGAAGGCCTTGAAAAAAACCTCTGAAAGCACTCATTATTGATATGAATATAGGTGCAAATGCAATAGCAATTAAAGAATAGTAGGATTTTCTATCCCATTTCAGAAAATGTATAATTGGATTTGAAAATATAAGTAATATAGCTGTAAAACCTGTTCCCAAAATAACCATTAGGAGTATAGATTTTCTAAGTACTTGAATTACCCCTTCATAATCTCCAACAGCATTTCTCTCTGATACCATCTTTGACACCGCTACAGGTATACCTGAAGCTGCCGCAATAAAAAACATATAAAGTGGAAATGACATTTGATAGTAACCCACTCCCTCATCTCCAATGAGCATTTGAAGTGGCCATCTAAAAAATAGTCCTAAAAATTTTGATAGTATACCCGCTGCCCCTAATACAAAAGTGCCTTTTATAAGGGATTGTTTTTTCATAAAAATACCTCCGAATGCTATAATTGCAAACAATTTGTTCCATGTTTATAATTATTTAAAATTCGAAGGTATTATTACTTTAAATGAATATTTTTTAAATTATAGTCAATAATGTCAACAGAATATAAATGGCAGCTAATGCTGCCATTATCTATTCTTCCATTTGTTTGCCTAAAAAGGATGATGCAGTTTCAGCTAGCTTTATCTCCATATCTCCAAAGTTAGCTTTTTCTTTAGATACTATTATTACAGCTCCTATTGCATCACCTCCTGCTATTATAGGGCATATAATTTGAGCTGAGTACTTACCCTGTACATCCTCGTCATCATACAAAGGAATAATTCCATCTTCCTCCTTATCCCCAGCTATGGAAACCGTTTTTCTATTATCTATTAACTTTTCTAGTTCATTACTTATCTTTTTTCCCATATATTCCTTTTTAGGTATACCGCTAATTGACACCATGCTGTCTTTATCACATATCATAATAATATTTCCTATAGTTTGTTGAAGTGATTCTGTATATCCTTTTGAAACATCACTAAGTTCTCCAATAGGGGAATATTTTTTTAATATAACCCCACCTTCCCTATCCGTAAATATTTCAAGAGGGTCTCCTTCTCTTATTCTAAGTGTTCTTCTTATTTCTTTTGGTATGACAACTCTACCTAAGTCATCTATACGTCTAACAATTCCTGTTGCTTTCATACTATAACTCCTCCTATAAAATATAATATATAACTTGTATTATTATTATCTTTCTAAATATGCAATTTTATACACAATTGTTATTTAAATTAGAAAAATAAAAAAAAACTGCAGCACAATTACTGCAGTTCTTTTCTACTTATTTAAATAAAAATTAATTTAAATAATATTTTTTTCTTTTTTAGTTATACTTGCGGCCTTTTTCCATTCTTGAACTTTTTGAGAAACTAATTTACTCTTTTGATCACTTTCCAGCTGCTTCTTTATCTCATCTTTAACTTTGTTAAAATCCTTAACTGGATATTCTTGCTTTTTTATACACTTGATTATATGATATCCGAAACTACTTTGAACTGGAGCTGATATAGCACCTTCTTTTAATGCTTTTGCTCCTGCCATAAATTGAGCATCATATCCTGAATCGTTATAATTTACAAACCCTAAGTCTCCACCTTTATCTTTAGTAACGGTATCCTGAGAAACTTCTTTTGCAACCTTTGCAAAGTCCTCCCCCTTATCTAATCTTGCTTTCACTTTTTGTGCTTCATCTTTTGTCTTTACAAGTATATGAGCTAAATGCATTTTATCAGGCTGTTCTGTATACTTATCCTTATTTGCATTGTAATAGTCTTTAACCTGTTTGTCTGTTATCTTTACACTTTTTGCAAGATAATTACTTATGTTTGTTTCTATTGCTTGAGTTTTCAATTGTGCTAAAAACATTGTCTTAAATGATTCCTCAGTAAATCCCTGTGCTTTTAATGCTGCATCAAATTGACTGGTATCACCTTTAAAATTCTGCTTTTTAATATCATCAATCTTTTTATCCATGTCTGATTTTAATTTACTTTCATTTGGTAGAAGCTTTAACTCTTTAGCTTTTTGTTCGATTACTTTAGTAGTAATCATATTGTCAAGTATCTTTTCTTTTTGGGTTTTAATAGTACTAGTAGCTTCATCATTTTTTGCATAGTCTGAACCATATTGTTGTTTAGCTTGAGTTAGCAATTGAATTGTATTTGGATCTTTATCTAAATCACCTCTTGTGATTTTTTCTCCATTAACTGTTGCCACAGTACTATTAGCTATAGCTTCTGGTGTTTTTTCTATCATATTACATCCTACAGTTGAAAATGCGAACACTGTTATAAATGCAGCAGCCACCAACCTTTTTATATTCTTCACGGTTTATTCCCCCACTCTTTTTGTGTTTTGCAAAATATAAATTAATTTTAACACAAAACTATTTTTACTACAAAGCTATTTTTGTTCATATATTTTTAGCATATATTTCACAATTTCCTTAATCTGATGTAAAATATCTTCTCTTTTTACATTTTTTAATTTATACCCAAACCCGGGCTTTTTATTCATCTTTAACACAAACTCATGTGGATAAGTTTTAAAAAGTTCCCTAAGCACATTTTTGTCAACCCTATTTTGATCTTGAAATGAAAAAACGACTTCGTCCCTTACTTCTTTTATCTCCTCTATGCCGATTTTCTTACTCATACTTCTTATATAGGATATATCCATCAAGTTGTATACTGAAGTTGGTATATCAGAGAATCTATCTTCCAATTCCTCTTTTATATCAAGCATATCATCATAGGAACTTATAGCTGCTATTTTCTTATATATTTCTATTTTCTGAACCTCACTCTTTATATAATTATCAGGTATATATGCATCTATTTTCAATTCTACGGTAGTTTCTACAGGTTCTTTGTCTATATCTCCTTTTATAAGCTTTATAGTATCTTCCAGCATTCTGCAATAGAGATCATAACCTACAGCAGCCATATGACCATGCTGTGATGATCCCATCATATTACCTGCACCTCTTATTTCCAAATCTTTTAGTGCTATTTTAAACCCAGATCCAAGTTCAGTAAATTCTTTAATAGCTTTAAGCCTTTTTTCTGCTACTTCCGTAAGAACCTTATCTCTTCTATAGCTCAAGTAACAGTAAGCCATTCTATTAGTTCTTCCAACTCTTCCTCTTAATTGGTATAGTTGTGATAAACCCATTTTATCAGCATCATATATTATCATTGTATTTACATTCTGTATATCCATACCGGTTTCTATAATAGTAGTTGCTACTAAAATATTATACTCATTTTTCATAAAATCAACTATTATATTTTCAAGTTCTCTTTCCTGCATTTGTCCATGGGCCACAGCTACTTTTGCCTCTGGAATTAGTTTGGCTATATAAGAAGCCATTTCTTTTATACTCTCAACTCTATTATATACAAAATAAACCTGTCCCCCTCTATTTATTTCTCTTAATATGGCGTCTCTTATTAATTGATCATTATATTCTACTACATAAGTTTGAATTGGATATCTTTCCTCTGGAGGTGTCTCTATAACACTTATATCCCTAGCCCCTACGAGAGACATATGCAATGTCCTAGGTATAGGTGTAGCACTTAACGTAAGTACATCTACATTTTTTCTAATTTTTTTGATCTTTTCCTTATGACTTACTCCAAACCTCTGTTCCTCATCTATTATAAGAAGTCCTAAATCTTTAAATTGTACATCTTTTTGTAATATTCTGTGAGTACCAATTAATATATCAACGTCTCCTACTTTAACTGCCTTTATGGATGCTTTTTGCTGTGCTGTTGTTCTAAACCTGCTTATCATATCTATTTTTACAGGAAAATCAGAAAACCTTTGAACAAAATTATTATAATGTTGTTGCGCAAGTATCGTAGTTGGGACTAAAAATGCAACTTGTTTTCCATCCATAACAGCCTTAAAAGCAGCTCTTACTGCTACTTCCGTTTTCCCATATCCTACATCCCCACAAAGTAATCTGTCCATTACCTTATCTGATTCCATATCCTGCTTTATATCCTGTATAGTTGTAAGTTGATCTGGTGTCTCTTCATAGGGGAACTCATCCTCAAACTGTTTTTGCCATACTGTATCCTTTGAATACTTGTAACCTTTTAAAGTAGACCTAATTGCATATAATTTTACTAAATCTTCAGCTATTTCCTCTATTGATTTCTTTACCTTTTTCTTCGCTTTAGCCCAATCTGATCCTCCCAATTTATTTATTTTGGGACTCTTTCCTTCAGATCCTATATATTTTTGCACCATATCCAATTGTTCTACAGGCACATACAGTTTATCTTCGGAGTCATACATAAGTTCCAAATAATCCTTCTTGTGACCCTGAACTTCCAGCTGCTTTATCCCTTTGTATATTCCTATACCATGATTTACATGTACTACAAAATCCCCGGACTTAAGTTCTGCAAAACTTTTTATTTTGCTTACTCCCTTTTTAGGAACCTTCCTTGTATTCTTCTTTTTTGCTTTACCAAAAACTTCTTTATCTGATATAACTCCTACTTTAAAATCTGGATATTCAAAACCTTTGAGTTGACTTCCAAAAGTTATAACAACTTCCCCTGATTTAATCTCATGAATAACATCTCTATAGCTACTTTCTATGCCTCTTTCCCTTAAAGTGTCTACCAATCTTTCTCCTCTAGGTCTTGTTCCAGATAAAATCAGAATTTTATATCCTCTAGACTTTTTATCCTTAATATCCTCAATAAGTAGATCCATCTGTCCTTGGTAACTATTTAAAGTTATCTGAGAAAAATTAGTTATAGTTTTAGGTTGAATAACCTTAGAGGACTTAGCAATAGCATCTAATGTCATAATTTCCTTATTTTTAAGTTCTTCAAGTAAATCAGATTTTGCACATAACATTTTGCTCTGTTTGGGAAGTATATTTCCCTTCTCTAAAAGGCTTTTATAATTTTCTTCAAATTCAAAATATACACTATTTAATTTCCCGAAACACCTCTGTACATCATCCATAACTATAAAATAGTCCTTAGTATAATCAAGGAAAGAAGTAGGCTTATCATAAAAATATGGAAGAAAACTATCAATATTTTCAAAACTCCAATTCTCCTCTAGATTCTCTAAGTTTTTCTTTGTTAACTCATCTATTCTATCTAATGCTTCTTTATTCTTGCTCTTTTTTAATTTCTTTTCTACTAGAGCTGCGTCATCTTCTATACTTTTTCTTCCCTTTTGAATCTTATCCTTATCAAGTATAATCTCTTTAGCAGGAAATATTTCTATACTGTCTATTTTATCAATGCTTCTCTGTGATTCTAAATTTAAAGTTCTAATAGATTCTACTTCATCCCCAAATAGCTCTATTCTATATGCTTCTGCAGCTATTGGTGAGTATATATCCATTATGTCGCCTCTTATGGAAAATTGACCTTTTGAATCCACAATTTCATTTTTTTCATAACCACCTTGAACCAATTTCTCACTTATATCTTTTAAATTTAAAACGTTGCCTACAGATATGTTAATTATATAATTTTCATATAACTCTACAGGTATATATGTAGATGCTAGAGATTCCACACAAGTTATTATAATTTTTCTACCTGTATCTATCATTTTCCTTATTACCTTTAACCTTTCCCACCTCAAATCTCCTGATATGGCATCTATATTATAAAATACCATCTCTTTAGTAGGAAAATAGTATACTTCTGCTAAATAAAAGGATAGATCTTCATATAGTTTTCTGGCTTCTACATCACTATGAGTAACAATTAGGAAAGGCTTGTCTATTTCATTATACACTCCATATATTAAGTAACTTTTAGCTGACTCTGAAAGTCCAAATACGCCTATAGGAAACTTTTTTTTGCTTATTCCATCAACAATATTTTTAAATTCTCTGCTTTCCCTCATAGGTTTTATAAGTCCATCTAATCTCATTTTAACAACCACCCTACAAATTTTATTCATCCGACTCTAGATAAACATTTCACTTAAGTTTTTTAATTTAACGCACAACAACCGTTAATCTCTTTGTTTAAAGAGATTATACGGTATCAATTGAATTATTTTGTATAAGCTTTATCCGATCGCTACCATTGCTAACACCCCCCCTCTTTTATCAAAGTAGGGGATAAGCACTACTACGCGCCTAGATAAGTTATTCTAAGGTTCAGCTGGAAAAAGTCATCTTTATAAGCAAACTCCATCTGAACCTAAAAATCACTTGATATTTTTAATCCATTGAACTTATTCATAGCTTCTTCTACTCCACAATTTATGAGACATTCCAATACGCCCACGCTAGTTTCTAAAACTTTTTCTATATCATTTCTTTCATTTTTGTCAAATTTTCCCAAAACATGAGATACAAGATCCCCTTTAGGCTGTCCAATCCCTATTTTTATTCTTGGGAATACATCTGTACCTAAATTTGCTATTACGCTCTTTATTCCATTATGTCCTCCAGCACTTCCATGTTTTCTTATTCTAATCCTTCCAACTTCAAGATCTATATCATCATATATAATTATTATATTACTGCTTTTTATTTTAAAAAAATTTGCAGCCTCTATTACACTTTCTCCACTCAAATTCATATAAGTACCCGGTTTTAATAACATTACTCTATTATCTGATATTATACCTTCTCCATAGGTTCCTTTAAATTTTTCCCTATTTATAGGAATATTATACTTACTACTTATTAAATCTACAGCATCAAACCCTATATTGTGTCTTGTATGCTGATACTTAGTTCCTATATTTCCTAATCCAACTATTAAAAACATTATTTCACTCCAATCTCAATACTATATTAAATCCATTACATAATATATATTATACTAAAAGACATAAATAATAAAGAGACCAAAAGTCTCTTTATTTATTTTCCTTTAATTCAGAGAGAACTACTTCCACTTTTATAGTCTTTCCATCTCTCCAAATTTCAGCCTCAACCTTTTCTCCAATTTTATGACTTTCTATTACTTCTTCTATATCTGATACATCTCTTACCTTTTTACCATCTACCTGCATTATTATATCCGTAGGCTTTATACCAGCAACACCAGCCCCACTATTTTTTTCTACCTGTTCAATATAAACTCCTTGAATTTTATCATCCTCTGACACTACACTTTCTCCCGATATACCTAGATAAGGCCTCGATACTTTTCCACTATTCATAAGAGATTTTATTATATTCTTTGCTTCATTTATGTCTATAGCAAAACCCATCCCCTCTGCATTTAAATTAGCACCTATTTTTAAACTATTTATACCTATAACATTACCTTGTAAATCACAAAGAGGTCCACCGCTGTTTCCTGGATTTATAGCTGCATCTGTCTGAATAACTTTATATATTGATCCATTGTACTCTATCTTCCTATTTAATGCACTTATTATTCCTGCAGTAACAGATCCTGCAAATTTGTCTCCTAATGAATTTCCTATGGCAATTGCAGTGTCCCCAACCTTCACTTTCGAAGAATCTCCAAATCTAACTACGGGAAGGTTTTTTGCATCCACTTTTATTACAGCTAAATCGGATCTTTGATCTGTTCCTAATACAGAAGCATTTAATATCTTATTACTTGAAAGCTTAACAGTAATTTTATCCGCTCCCTGCACTACATGATAATTAGTAACTATATATCCATTGGAATCAATTATTACCCCCGATCCACTTCCTGCATCCTGCAATCCAAAATACCCTTCTGCTTTATTACTTATTCCTACTACTGCAGGTCCAACAGTCTCAGCTACTTCTGTTATAGAACTTTCTTTCGTGTTTTCAGATTTATCTTTTACTTCACTTTTATCTTGGTTTGGTTCAACTAACATTCGATTATCAGGTGTATAAATTTTAGAAGTCTGTTTTTTATTAATTACATATGCTCCAGATATACCTCCAGAAACTGCAGCTACTAGTATAACACAAAACAAACTAGCTATTTTTTTTATGTTTGACCTTTTCTTACTATTTACAAACTTTATTTTTGCCTCATCATCTTTTACATTTTCCCAATTAGCATCTTTTATGTTATCATCATTCATTAATTACACCTCATAATCTCTAAACTTAGAGTAATTATAATAAAAAATTTTTACACAAATATGAACAGAATGTAATTATTCCTTAAACCCTCTTTAAAGTGAAAGTAAACATAATTCCCTTAGGTTCCTTATTTTCAGCCCATATATCTTCACCTAATTGAGTAAGTATACTTCTTACAATAGAAAGTCCAAGCCCTGTACTCACTTTTGAAGTTCTAGATTTGTCCACCTTGTAAAACCTATCCCATATATGTTTTAAATCTGACTCCGGTATACCTGATCCATCATTATAAACAGATACAACTGCCTTTTCACCTTTAACCTTAGTTGAAACTTTTATATTTCCACCAATATCTGAATATTTTATAGCATTATCCACTAAATTTGTAACCACTTGATTTATCCTGTCTTTATCTGCAGCTACATACAACTTATTATCTTCCAGCAATACATCTACTTTTAGTTTCTTATTATTTATTTTAGTTTCAAATTTTATAACACATAGTCTTATAATCTCATTTATATCAACTTCTTCTATTCTAAGTTTAAATTCACCGGCTTCAATTGCAGATAAATCCAAAAGATCATTTACAAGCCTCGTAAGTCTTTGTATCTCTGAATAAGTAACTGACAGATAATAGTTCTGTTTTTCTGCTGGAATAACCCCATCAATCATTCCCCCAATAAATCCTTTTATAGAAGTTATTGGAGACCTTATTTCATGAGACACATTGGATATAAACTCTCTTCTATGCTTTTCTACTTTTTCTAATGAATCTGCCATAATGTTAAAGGATTTCGCAAGTTCTCCAATTTCATCTTTGGATTCTATATGAACTCTCTTTTCAACTTCTCCTTTGGATATCTTGTCTGCTGCATAATTTATTTTTTTAAGGGGATTTATTATTATTTTTTGTGATAAATAGTAAATTACAATACAGCATATTATAATGGCCAAAACAGCTGATATCCATATAATTTCATACACTCTCTTTAGAGGACTCTTTAATTCACTTATAGAAGTATGCATCATTATAGCACCTCTAAAAACTCCATTTGAAAAAATAGGTATTTCAAATGTGTGAACTGGAGTTGTAAATATACCTGGGTAATTTTGTATCTTATTAACTGTTTTATTCTCTCTAAGGTCTTGTAAATCTTTAGTAACTATTTGCCTAGAAGTAGCTATCAGTTTTTTATGCTCGCTTTTTGATACAGAATAGATGTATCCATAATTATCAACTAGCCATATATCTGCTGATAAATACTTTCCTATGTAACTTAAAGTTTCATTTATATTATCTGAAGTCAAATTCCCATTTAAATACTGTATAGCTTTATATTCTATAAGCTGAGATTCTCTAAGCATTTCTACTTTTCTCTGTTGAAAATAATAACTTTCAAACCAATAGGATAAAAAACCTGATGTCATTACAAAACTAACTATAATGATTCCAGTAAATGCAACCATAAGTTTTGAAAATAACCCCTTTTTCATTTACTTCACCTCAAATTTATATCCTACACCCCACACAGTTTCTATTTGCCAATTTGTTCCTCCTTGAAGCTTTTCCCTTAATCTCTTAACATGTACATCTACAGTTCTAGAATCTCCTGGATAATCGTAACCCCAAACTTCACATAAAAGTTGTTCTCTAGTAAATACTCTGTTTTTATTACTTGCAAGATAATGTAGTAATTCAAACTCCTTAGGCGGCATTTTTATTTCATCATCTTTATAAACTACTGTATATGAATTTATATCAATAGTTAGTTGATTAAACTTTAGTACTTCCTTGTTTTCGTTATCCACACTATACCTTCTAAGTACCGCCTTAATTCTAGCTAGCATTTCCTTGGCCTCAAAAGGTTTAACTATATAGTCATCTGCTCCCAATTCAAGACCTAAAACCTTATCAAAAGTTTCTCCTTTTGCCGTAAGCATAATTACAGGTGTCTCATATTCTTTTCTTATCCATTTAAGTACATCTATTCCATCTATATTTGGAAGCATTATATCTAAAAGCACTAAATCCGGTTTATATTCTAAGAACATAGTTTCTGCTGTCTTACCATCATTAACAACCTTTGTCTCATATCCTGCACTTTCTACGTACATTTTTATTACTTCACATATATTTTCATCATCATCTACTATTAAAATTTTACCTATAGACCCTTCCATAATTTCACCCTCCTAAATAAATATTGATATATGAATACCTCATCAATCATGTTATTTGTAATAAAGAAAATTTCTCTATATTAAATTTATCACATATTTTTGTATAAATAATAATATATTATCAAAAGTTACAAATAAGTCATAAATACTACGTACACTTTAATATTCTTAATTAAAAGGCATGTAGAATACATTTTCTACATGCCTTTTAATTCTAATCCTCAAATAATTTACTTACAGAAACATCTTCATATATTCTTTTTATAGCTTCCGCAAACACTGGAGCTATAGATAGTATCTTAAATTTATCCAGCATTTTGCTGTCAGGTAAACTTATAGTATTCAACATTATTAGTTCTTTTATAACAGAATCTTTTATTCTCTCTATTGCTGGCCCTGATAATACTGCATGTGTGCAGCAAGCATAAACTTCTTTTGCTCCACGTTTCATAAGAGCATTAGCACCATTTGTTATTGTTCCAGCTGTATCTATCATGTCATCCACTAATATAACTGTTTTTCCTTCTATGTCTCCAATTATATTCATTACTTCTGATACATTAGCTTTTGGTCTTCTCTTGTCAATAATAGCTATGCTTGCATTTAACTTGTCGGCAAATTTTCTTGCTCTTGTTACACTTCCAAGATCTGGTGAAACTACAACTATATCATCTCTCTTATCAAATTCCTTTTGTATAAAATACTTTGCAAGAATAGGTGCTCCCAAAAGATGATCTAAAGGTATATTGAAATAGCCTTGAATTTGTGCTGCATGTAAATCCATTGTAAGTACTCTGTCTGCCCCAGCAGCAGTTAATATATCTGCTACAAGTTTTGCTGTAATTGGATCTCTTGCCTTAGCTTTTCTGTCCTGTCTAGCATATCCGTAATAAGGCATTACTGCAGTTATTCTCCCTGCTGATGCTCTTTTAAATGCATCAATCATAATTAAAAGCTCCATCAAATTATCATTTACAGGGTCATTTGTTGATTGAACTATAAATACGTCCATTCCTCTAACTGTCTCATTAATATCTACAGATATTTCTCCATCACTAAAAGTAGAAACTTTAGAATCTCCAACTTTAGTTCCCAAAATATCCGCTATTTGCCTAGCTAATTCAGGATGAGAATTGCCTGCAAAAATTTTAATATTCTTACCATGGGTTATCATTATGTAAAGCCCTCCTAAAATTTTATTTCTTTAATCCTTTTTTATATACCCAATTTTCTTTATTTATTTGTCGAGCCCTAGCTACTGCTAATGCTCCTTCTGGAACTTCATCTGTTATTGTAGAACCTGCTGCTATATAAGTATCGTCGTTAACCTTAACTGGAGAGATCAAATTTGTATTACATCCTATAAATGAATTGTTTCCAATTAACGTCTTATTCTTTTTCTTTCCATCATAATTTACTACAACAGTTCCACATCCAAAATTGCATCCACTTCCAACTTCCGCATCTCCTATATATGTCAAATGAGACACTTTTGTCTTATCCCCTATAGTTGACTTCTTTACTTCCACAAAATCACCTATTCTTACAGACTTACCTATTGTACTTTCAGGCCTTATGTATGCAAAAGGTCCTACAGTAGTACTTTCCCCTATAGTACTATCTAGTATTACTGAACTTTGAATTGTTACATTATTTTGTATTACACTATTTTGTATTCTAGAATTAGGATACAATGTACAATTTTCGCCCACTACAGTATTACCTTGAAGTACATTTCCAGGATACACTATAGTATCTTTACCTATTTTAACGTCTAACTCTATGTAAGTATTATCAACATCAATAAGCGTAACACCATTTTCCATATGTTTTGTATTTATTCTTTTTCTCATAATTCTTTCAGCTTCTGAAAGCTGAACCCTTGAATTAACTCCCATAGTTTCCTCAAATGGAATTGGTAATGCCCCAACCTTTTTTTCTTGACCTTTCAATATTTCTATAACATCAGTCAGATAATATTCGCCTTGAGCATTATCATTATGTATTTTATCTAGGCTTTCCGTTAAACTCTCTATGTCAAAACAGTACATTCCTGAATTTATTTCATTTACTCTAAGTTCTTCCTGTGAACAATCTTTATGCTCAACTATTTTAGATACTTCTCCACTTTTTTCTCTAATAATTCTTCCATATCCAGAAGGATCTTTCACCAAAGAAGTTAGTATAGTAGCTTTATATCCACCTTCATTATGAAAACTTAGCATCTTTTTTATAGTATCCTCTTTTATTAAAGGCGCATCTCCTGTAAATACAGCTACAGTTCCCTTTTTATCCTTTAAAAAGCTTGCCGAACATAAAACCGCATTTCCTGTACCCAATTGCTTTTCCTGAAAAGAATAACTTACATTCCTACTTTCAGTATGTTTTTTTACCTCATCTGAACCTTTGCCAATTACCACATCTATATTTTCTATTTGTGCTTTCTTTACAGTATCAATAACTATATTAACCATTTCTCTTCCGCAAACCCTATGAAGTACTTTAGGATTAGATGACTTCATCCTTTTTCCTTCTCCAGCCGCCAATATTATAGCACAATTATACATTTTAACACCTCTTTATGGTTATAAGCTTCAATTTTATACATTATATTATTAAAACATCCTATAATATTATATTTTATATGAAAGTTATTTGCAACCTTATAAATAACTTTCGGATAATAATTTTAAACGTATTTTGAAAATTATTAAGGAATAATAAAAGGGAGTATAAATACTCCCTTTTATTATTCCTTAACCTTTTCTTCGGTAACAGTTTCTTCACTTTTTACTTTTTCATACTCATCAAGAATTGCCTTTTGTATCTTCTCCCTTGTTTGAGTATTTATAGGGTGAGCAATGTCTTTAAACTCTCCATCAGGAGTCTTTCTACTTGGCATTGCTATAAAAAGACCATTTTGACCTTCTATAACTTTTATATCGTGAACTACGAATTCGTTATCAAAGGTTACTGAAACAATAGCTTTCATCTTACCCTCTGCTGCAATTTTTCTTACCCTAACGTCTGTAATTTGCATATAAATCCACCTCCAAGATGCTTATGTATATACTATTCTCTATATTTTGTATTTTTCCTTCCTATTTTATTAAAAACTAATAAAATTTTTTGAAAATTTTATTAGTTAAACATTTCAGAAGGAAATAGAATTGCATTTCCATTTTCATCAATGCCTTTAAAATCAACTAGTGACACATAGTCTTTAACTAATTTGTTAGATATTTCTATATTGTCTATTAAAATTCCTATTCCTAAAAGTTCACTTTCAAATTCCTTCAAAAGATCTACTATACCTTTAGCAGTTCCTCCTGCCTTCATAAAGTCATCAATAAAAATACACTTGCTTCCCTTCTTCAATGCTTTCTTAGACAAAGACATATTTTGAATTCTTCCTGTAGAACCTGATACATAATTTATAGTTAAAGTAGAGCCTTCAGTAAATTTTGTTTCCCTTCTTACAACTACAAGTTGAACTCCCAGCATCCTCGCTACTTCATAAGCTAGCGGAATTCCCTTTGTCTCAACAGTAACTACATAATCAATATCCTTTTCTATAAAAATAGATGCCAATATCAATCCAGCAGTGTATATTATCTTAGGGTTAAACATTATATCTGTCATATATAAAAAATTCCCTGGTATTATTCTTTCTCTATCTTTCAAAATAATACATAATTTTTCAGCAAATTCCCTTTTCTTTTCATTTGACATGCCACATACATATTTAATTCCACCTGCTGCTCCTGATACAGTATTTATTTTCCCCATATCCAATTTATTTAAAGTATCCTTCACTACTACAATATCCTCACTTACAGTAGATTTTGCAGTGTTAAACATTTCTGTGAAGTTATTCAAACCCATTATTTTATTAGGATTTTCAAGTAAAATTTTTGTTACTGCAGCTATTCTCTGATTTCTACTAAACTTTTGCATTCTATCACCCATCTATATAATTTTACGAATAATATGTTACTATTTTATTCTATTATTCATATTGTATTCTAAAAAATGTTATTTATCAACACCTATTTACTACAAGCTCAACTAGTAGTTTAAGAATTCATTGCTGTAAAATTTTTAAAAAGTTTAAAGTTCAAATATTGTAAATTATAAATTATATCCATAAAGTTATGCTTTTTAATTAATTTTTGTATATAATTATTAGATGAGTTAGTTAAATTAAAGGAGTGATTCAGTTGTCATTTGATTTTATAAAAAATAAGAGAGTACATTTTATAGGTATAGGCGGAGTAAGCATGAGCGCTTTAGCTGAAATTTTAATAGAAAAGGGATCTAAAGTATCCGGTTCAGATATAAAAACTTCTCCTGCAATAGAAAAATTAGAATCCAAAGGAGCTACAATTTATATAGGACAAATCAGTGAAAATATAAAACCAGATATAGATTTAGTTATATATACTGCCGCAATCCAAAAAAATAATGAAGAATTTTTAAAAGCTAAAGCCTTGAACATTCCTCTAATGTCCAGAGCTGAGCTTTTAGGTCATATAATGAAGGGTCATAAGTATAATATAGCTGTAGCAGGTACCCATGGTAAAACCACAACTACATCCATGCTGTCATGTATTACACTTAAAGCCGATTTAGATCCTACAATATTAGTAGGAGGAAACTTGGACAATATAAATGGGAATGTAAGAATAGGAAACAGCCCTTATTTCATTACTGAAGCTTGTGAATACAAAGGATCTTTTCTGAAGTTTTTCCCATCCATAGGCGTAATTTTAAATATAGATGCTGATCATCTTGATTATTATAAAGACATAGACGATATACAAAATGCCTTTATAAAATTTGCAAATCTAATTCCAAAAGAAGGATACTTAGTTTGTTGTGCGGACGATGTAAGAATGAAAAATGTTATATCAAGCGTTAACTGCAGCGTATTAACTTATGGAATTAATACTGGTGACATTACAGCTAAAAATATACGTTTTGATGAAAAAAGTTGTGCATCCTTTGATATATATAAAAATGATGTTAAAATATCATCTTTACACTTGAATGTTCCAGGTAAACACAATATATTAAATGCACTGGCAAGTACAGCTGTATCTTTAATCTTAGATATATCCACTGATAACATAAAAATGGGATTGGAAAACTTTAAAGGTACTCACAGAAGATTTGAGTTGAAGGGTAAAAAGGAAGGCATAACAGTAATAGACGATTATGCTCATCATCCTACTGAGATAAAAGCAACTTTAAATGCTGCTATAAATTACCCTCATAAGAGAATAATTTGTGTATTTCAGCCCCATACTTTTTCACGAACTATAAGCTTATTTAAAAAATTTACTGAGGCTTTCGACAACGTAGATGAACTAATTTTAGCAAATATATATCCTGCAAGAGAAAAAGACACTGGCAAGGTAAGTTCTGCTATGTTAGCTAAAGAAATTGCAAGACGTGGTATAAAGTGCACTAATATTCCAGATTTTAAATCCATAGTAGATTATTTAAAAACTGATTTAAAAGATGGAGACCTCTTTCTAACTGTAGGTGCAGGAGATGTATTTAAAGTAGGAGAAATGTATTTAAGCAAATAATTTGAGTGTAAAATGCCCCCAATAGGGTAATACTATAGATTAATAAACCTATTGGAGGTGTTTTATTTGAAAAATTTTTTAATATCTGCTTCAGTAGACGTAATTTTAATTCTATTATCATATTTTTTGTTTCAAAAAATAATAAGTGGCCCTACAAGGCACAAACTATATAAAAAGTTTTTTAGTTCTTTTGCTAAATTTGTAATTTATATTTTTATAATCAGCATACTTTTAACAGGTATAACTGCACTAATATTATATAGAACCTCTTACATAGCTTATATAAATATAATATCACCTGCCCTAGTATCAGTACTAGTTGGATTTCTCATGTCTACAGTTCCTACAAGAGGGGAAGGGGATAATGAGGATAAAATGAGCATATGATACTCTATTTGGAATTAGTAAATTAAGAACTTTGCGAAACAAAGCTTTTGAAAATAACAAAGTTCAAATAACAAAGAACAGATAAAGATTATTTCCCTCGTACCTTAGGGAATCTATAATTTTAATATTTTCTGACGTTAGGAAGAAAATTATCCTTATTTGATATTTGAACTTTGCACTTTGTTCTTTAAAAAGATTGTTTCGCAATGTTTTTATCTTTATATATCCTAATAAAACAAATTATAGCTAACACTACAAAACCAATGATTCCAATAACGCCTGTTAATAAGGTCGCTTTCCAGGGTGAAAAAATTTTACATAACTTAGGAAGTAAGTAACCTCGCCAGGCAAATTCTTCACCAAAGCATTGAGCAAGACACATTATGGGATTTATCGCCACTGCAACTGGAATCATTTTAAAAAGAAGTTTGTAATATCCATCTAATGATGATGCTTTATATTCTAATGTTTCTCTTTTACTCATAGTTCCTTTTCCTTTCTTTTTATTAATAATGCAATTTCTGCAATTGATAATACAACTGCCATAATTAAAAGTATCATTGTGGTGATAAGAATAATATTTCCGTTTACATATTTACCTGTCCATACATTAAAATTGTATTTCTGCAGTGCAAATGGCTTGTGAACAATAATAGTAGCTAATACACTATTGATTAGAAATATATACACTGCGCTAATTGCAAAACAAATAGCGGCTCTAAAAAGTGCATTTATTTTTATATAGCGAATAGTAACTAAGAACATCCAAGGTAACAATAATGCAACCAGCGTAACTGGACATACAACTGTAAAAGAAAACAATAACGATGTAAAAGACACCAAAAACTAATTTTCTCTCGTATAGATGCAGCATACCAAAAGCAGAGCATTTAGAGATATAAAGAAGCCAATAAGTGTTATAAGTGCTCTGTTTTTTTCAAACATCAAAGGCAAAGATGTAAGTGAAAAAGCCACTGCTATAGCCGTGAGTACAATGAAAAACCAGGATAGGGTATGGCTAGTTGCCAAATTACAGATAGAACATACTAGCAAAGTAACCCCATATATAATGTAAAATACCATTTTATAAGTTTTTATTGCTCTTTTTAACTTCATAGCCTGTCTTTCAATTTCATGCTGATGTAAATCCTCGCTAGCTGTAATAAGCTCATGTTCACTGATCTTCAGAGCATCACATATACTTAATATAAGAGATATATCAGGATATGAAATACCTACTCGACTGTTAAGCCACCTGCCTATTTTAGGCGTTTAACCTAGAAACCCTATATGAGTCACTTGTCTGCGGATTACTGCAGTTCCTGGAGTTTTCCCAAAATTAAAATTCACGTCAAAGCTGTCCCGCTAAGTGGACAAACTGCCCATGCTTTATCAGAAACACATGGCATAAAGATTTTACACACAACGATTGCTAATTATACTGTGACTTATGCCTCAGTTATTAAACCTTTTACAGATACTTTTGACTATAAACCTTCTAAAATTCTTTCTGCTGATGAAACTTATATCAAGGTTAAAGGCATAAAACACTACGTTTGGATTGTCATGGATGCCTATAAAAAGTCTATTCTTGGCTACCAGGTGTCCAATACTAGTTCTGTAGGTCCTTGTATTCTAGCCATGCATATGGCTTTTTAAAAGTTCAAACAGTTTCCAAATAAAGATCTAAAATTTATTGCAGATGGTTAAGCGCTTAACCGCACCTTCAAGTCTTCCTACTGTGTTACTTGTAGTTATAGAGGTGAAAATGGTGCTCTTTATGATGTTTCTCTTTGGGTTGCCTATTATAATTTTCTACGACGCAATCCTTATAACTACTGAAATCCACTAAATGAGTTGGATATTTTAAGTCATGCAGACAACATGCCTGCCAAGTGGCGTTTCTAACAATAAAACCCTATTTTAGGAAAAATTCACAACCGCCTAAGCTCTTAATGGACTGTTTTATTCTTTTTACTCAATTTTATAAATCTGTAGGCAATTTTCAAGTTTATTTTTAACTTATCCACAAGTAGTATTTAGTCATTTCTGAAAAAATAGGGGAACTCTAATTTACAAGTATCTTGTCTTTTTTTTATATATGGTATAAAATAGCATATAAGCGGGGTGTAGCGCAGATGGTAGCGCGCTTGCTTCGGGAGCAAGAGGTCGCAGGTTCAAATCCTGTCACTCCGACCATTGATATAGATAGGTTGAGTGCAAGTTAAGTTTATTGGTATTTTTAATAATACCCACCTTTCACCCACCTTTTCTCAAATTTATATAAAGTTTATAGAATAAAAAACTCCAGCTTATTTTTAGCTGGAGTTTTCCCTAACCTCTATTATTGTATTTTTGTAACTCAAAAATTTTTAATTAAGTTTGACAATAACTTGTCCAGAACTAATTAAAGAAGCATCAAATTCCAGCTCCAATCCCGTCGTACCTTTAGGGACCTCAACTACATATACGCCTGTTATTTTTCTGCCAGCTCCAACATCACCATCTAATTGTCCAGCATTAGCAGCGCTTTGTCCTGTTAAAGAATATTCACACTGCCTTCCATCTTTATCTACTACTTTAAACATTGCAATTGATGATACTGTTTTCTGTTCTTTAGATATGTTTTCTACAGTACAATCTACAGCAATAAATTCATTTCCATCTTTAGGCTTATCCATGTCAGTCTCTGAAACATTATATACTTTATTAACAGTTATTTTGTAATCTTTTAACTGTACCACATCTCCAACTTTAAATGTTTTCGTTTCATTCTTTTTAGATTCTTCTTTTTGTGCTTGACTATTGGCACTAGTACTTTCGCCTACTTTAGTTCCCTGATTTTTATTACCACCCGTAGCAACGCCTATAATCCCAATAATAATTAATATCCCAATAATACTAAGAATTTTATGTTGCATGAAAAAATTTCTCTGGTCTTTGCCACAATGTGGACATTTTTTAGCACCTTTTGCAATATCAGCTCCACAAGCTTTGCACTTTGTCATATTTTTATTTTCCAATGTAAATCCCCCTTAATTATGTAATTTTAATTACATTGTAACAAAATATTCATATATTGTCTATTTTGGAATAAAGAAATAAGTCTAGCAAGATTTCTCCTACTAGACTTAACATTATCTTTTATAATATTTTTTTCTAAGGTCACTTTGCTCTAATTTTCTTTTCTCAACGTCTTCTCTTAAGTAAATTCCCTTTTTTATTGCTATTAATTTCCCTTGTCTATTCATATCAGAAAGACGTTGTTTACTTATACCTAAGTATTCTACAACTTCACTTGAATCCATAGTATTATCTTTAATTAATTTTATAAGCTCATCACGATCCATAATTCACTCCTTGTTTTGCTTTTTTAATAACTTATTTTTTTCATCTTCTAATTTATTCTTTTTTAGTTTAACAAACATGATCCTACATCCTAATGTCACAATTATTATTCCACAAATTATCAAAGAAAAGTTTAATATTTTCATATTATCGTGTATAATAAATAAGTAAATAAAATATTTTTTAGAGAGGGAAGTTATTTCCCTTCCCTCAGTTTTTGGATTTCCAGCTCTAGTTTTTTAATTTCTAACTTCGTTTTCCTGTAAGTCACGTTCAGTTGACGAATTGTTAGTATTGAAATAACTAGGGCTATTAATTTACTTATCCATTCCACTTCTTCACCTCCTTCTCCTTACAATTATATTATAACATATCTACGTAAAAAGTCAATAGTTATTATAGATTTTTATTACTTTTTTTCTAAAAAATAAAAAATAAGCCCCGGTTTCCCGGGGTATAAATTATTGTTGTGCTGTCTGAGCTTGTATTACAGTTTGAGCTGTACTTGCATTTATCTGTGCTATAGTTTGTTGCAACTGATTATTTCTTGCTTGTACTACCTGTAACTGCTGCTGCAATTCATTTATTTTCTTATCTTTTTCAATCTCTGGAACTGTTTTATGTCCTAATTGATTTACAGCACTTTGAATACTATCATCAATAACTTTTGTCCATTTATCATCTGGTTTAATCCCAATCAATTCTAATGAATTATATATGCCATCTTGTGCAGATTTAAACTTTTCTTCATTTGATTGTAAGTCCCCTATATGAGCTAATTGTTCAGCATTTTGGACCTCTTTTTCAGCTCTCTTTTCTACAAAGTCAATTACATTTACGACTTTAGAATTTGGAGCTATAGCTTTTGCTGTACTTATTAAATTATCAGCTTCAGCTAATCCTGTATTAATATTGTCCTCCATATTCTTGTTAAATTTAATTTTAGGAGCTATATATCCTATAGCTCCACCAATCATCACGCTTACTAAACTAGTTATTATATTCATATCCATAATTATTTACCTCCATTTTTAATAAAATCTAATACAGCTTGGCAAGTTCCATATCTATCTTGTCCTTTTATTATTTGTTTTGCATGATCTGTGAATTGCCCACCGCCTACACAATAAACATTCTCTACACAGCTATAATCAAATTTCACAAGAGCATTATTTATAATAGGGCATTGTAAGAAATCAGCTAAATATCCTGCTGCCCTTTCATCTACAGAATTATTGATACATACTATATTTTTCACTTTTTTTGTACCTCCATTTAATATATTTTCATTGAAATAATTTAAGTCTACATTTCCAATAGCACCTAAAATTTGTCCATCCTCTGAGTACTGCCATGAATCTTCTGGATAAGTAGGGGGCTGTTTTCCATAGCTTGCAATCCATAAAGGTACCTGAGGTATATTCCCTTTCAGGTAATCCTTATAGAAATAGTAGCCTGTATAAATGCCAATGCTGTAACCTTGACTTTGCACATATTTAATGAAAGCATTTGCAAAATTTATCGCAATCTGTTTATCCCATTTATCTTCTATCTCTATATCTAAAAATAGAATTGTGTCACTTTCTAAACCCTTTATAGCATTTAAAAAATGTTGAGCTTCATCAATTGGGTTAGTTGAATTATATGAAGCAAAATGATAAAATCCAATTTTTAGTCCTGCATTTTTAATTTTTGGGTATCTGTAACTTAAAAGTCTATCGGTATGCCCAGTTCCTTGAGTAGCTTTTTGTATTACTACATCATAGTTTCTTTTGATTAAATCCCAATCCGAAATATTGTCACCTTCGTATATGTCAATTCCATTCAGCATTTTAAAACCTCCTTATTTTAAATGTAATTCTAGCAAATAAATAAAGAGCCCCAAGAATGAAGCTCCTAATATACCCATACCCCATCTAAGGGTAACTACTAAATTATTAATTTGTTCACATAGGTTCTCTATTTTTTCATCTACTCGCTCTCCCCTTCCTTCTAGCTTTTTAAGCCTGTCAGCATGATCGTTTAATCTTCTCTCATACAGATCAAAAGTTTCATCTATTTGTTTATGCTTTTCTGCACATAGCTTTACGTCATAACATTCACTCATACACTACCTCCTTCTACTGACTTATATCTTTATCCCTATTTTTTATTCCATTGCTATATATGTGCAGGAACATGCATAATCACTGTGGAAGTCAAAACTATTTATTCCTAAATTTGATACATACGTATTTGCTAGCAAATTTTCATTTGAATAAGTAGCCCAAGGTGTATAATAATAATCACCCCATCTGCAACTATAATAATTTTTTCCATTATAGTTTATTACAACAATTACAGCACTTGGGTTAAAATCCAATGGAATTGTAAGTGTTTGCCCTTGTGTAACTGTGAATGAATTACTTTTAAATCTCTTTCCACCTAGACTTTCTATACTTAATGTACCATTAACTCCAAATATAGGTTTATCTTTTAATATATATTTGGGTTGTAAATTAGAATCACCCTTTACATATCCGCTGCCATTATGGTAACCCTTTCCTATTGGTTGATTTGATGTATTAGGTGTAATTACTACAGCACCATTATCAGGCATTGTTCCTGGTATTCCTGTATCATTATCATTGCTGAATTTCTTTTCAGCTAGTACATTTTCAGCAACTGCATCACCTTCTGCACTAGCTTTGATAAAAAAACAGTATGGACTATTTTGGCTCGGTTTAGCAAACCAAACAGTATATGCTTTTCCCCCTATTAAATTAGGTGCTGTAGTAGTATTAGGTTTATATAATCCATATCCATTTATGGTAGTTGGCTCTCCATTATTATTTGCACTTGCTATAAATGTTTTAGATATTCCATTAGCTAAATTTGGAATAGTGAGAGTTATTTCCGTTGCGGTTCCCCCAGCTGTTTCAAACTTTAACACATCCATAGGGTCAGACATTTTTACATTTCCATTTGCAGTTCCGATATACAACTCTTTTGTGTCTGTGCAAAATGCTGGCTCTCCTACGTCTAAAGTTGGTAGATTAGCTTTTAACCCTCGCCTTAATTGTATTTTATTAGCCATATTCTGCCCTCCTATTCATAAATTTTATATGATATATCTACATTAGCGTCGACTGTACCGAAAACTCTTCCCTGCATATAACTTATATCGTAATCATACTTATATGTTTTGCCATCTGAACCCACAACAAAATAATCAGAGCTCCTACCATTATTAATAAAAACTCCTGTCATTTTTATTCCTCTACTCGAGGTGAATGAAATAATAACTGTAGAAACATCAAACTCAGGGAATGTCATAAAATTTCCCTGGCTATCTGCTGTAATTGTTCCACTAACAAACCTTTTAGCTTTATTTCCTGTTCCAGTTATTTTATTTCCATTTACATATGCAGCTTTATTAGATACTATATCATCTGTTGTTGCTGTTGCGCCTGCTGTATTTACTAAACTAGGTGTATTTATTGCATTAACTAAATCTGTAAATGTTTGACTACCTGGTGTTATTCCTTTGCCAATAATGGCATTATATAATTTTGTTTTACCATTATTGGCATCTGTAAAAACCTCATTTATCATTTTAATTATATCGGTTTTTTCACTAGTTGTTGGAGTTCCACTAGCAGTATGTCCATTTACTTTACTTACATTTGATAAATTTACATTACCCTCACTGCTGCCTACAAAAAGTTCTTTTGTATCTGTGCAAAATGCTGGCTCTCCAACACTTAATACAGGTAGGTTACTTTTTATACCACGCTTAAATTTTATTATTGACATACAATCGCCTCCCTAGAATGTACCTCCATCTACAGTTCCTACACATAAACTACCTGTTGCCCCTGCTGCATTTGCCATTGGAACAATACTAGAATTATCTATTTTAACATCTAAAGCACCAGACTCTACGCTCATACTATCCCCACAGTTGATATTTAATGCAACACTGGATGAACTTCCACCACCAGATAATCCTTTTCCTGCTGCAACACTTGTTACTCCTGAAGATGTCACATACCCTTGTGATTTTACAAAAGCTGTAGTGGCTACCTGCGTATTATTTGCACTAGTTGATGCAGTTGGTGCGGTTGGTGTTCCTGTGAGTGCAGGACTTGCAAGCATTGTAGATTTACTTTCATTTGTTACATTACCAAGTCCTACATCAGATGCACTCAAAGTAACTGTACCTGTCTTTCCTGCCACACTTTGTACAGGACTTGCTGGTGTTAAAAGTTCCTGCCAACATTCTACTTTTGTAGGATCATTTGTAGTTAAGATATAACATTTAGATAAATCTGTTCTAACTGCAATATCTCCTACTTGTGCAGTTAATGCCAGCATCTCTGTTTGGGATTTAACTACAAAAGTATCTGATATTGCTATTGCAGGCATTATATTAGCACTTAGTTTACCATCTGACCCAATTACAGGTACATTACCAGATCCAGCCCCAATATTCTTGCTTGCAGCTGTCCCTACATCAGTTATTTGGGAAAGTGTTAAATTTGGTATATCACTTGCGGACAGTGAAGTACCTACAGTTACCCTTCCTTGTGCATCAATTGTAACCTTGGTATAAGTACCTGGTGTCCCTATATCAGGATTAATAAATACTTTATCTGTACCATTACCAACTATCAATTTTCCTGTATCTAATACGAAAGCAGGTTCACCTGCAGCTAAAGTCAAAGAATTAACATTAGCATTTTTTCCTCTTTTCAATCGTATTGTTTGTGCCATTTATATTTCCTCCTTAAAATTTTTAAAATGTTCCTCCATCTTTAGCAAATTCTATATACTCTTCAAAGAAACTTCCGCCATCAACAGGTATATAGCCTAATAGATTTATCAATGTATCAAGCCTTTCGCCTAAATTATGGTAAGTCTTATTATTAACGTGGTCGGTTCTTGCATATACAGTTTCTGCAGATGAAGGGTTGTCACTCACTGCATTTTCAATTTCTTGGTCAAATGTATTTTCAAGACTTGTCTGGCGTACTTCAAGTTTTCCCTGCCTGTTCTCAAGGTTGTCCTGCCTTCCAGTTATGTTTTTTTCATATGACTGCTGTTTATCTTCCATAGAGGCTTCAAAGTCTTGGCACTCTTCCTTTTGAGTATTTTCAAAATCCTTTATTCTCTGTTCTACACCTCTTTGGTAGTCCGTTTCCTGCTGCATCATATCAGTTTCAAACTGATTTTCATCACCTGCAATTTTTTCAATTCCAGAGGCAAGAGCTTCTCTTACATCCTTACCTTTTATCCCCTGCCTGATTAAACTTGTTTGTTGACTTACATCAACTGCCACTTGTACCACCCCCTGCTGGTGTGCTTGGCATATGATCTGCTACATAGGTTTGTACATATCGCTCTGTAGCAAGCCTCTGCCTTATTCCGTTAGAATCAACTATAAAGAATACGCCATTATTATTTTTATCATTACCATTAGCCACAGCTTTGGCTTTTCCTTCACTATTAAACATTTGAAGTGTGCCAAAGTCACCGTCTTTAGCTATGCCTAATTTAAATCGTGGTTTATCAGATCCTTTATTATAACCAATTAAAGTAGCTCCTACATTATCACTGGAACCACTTTCAACTCCAAGTTTAAAGACTAAATTACCATCTTTGTCATATATATTATTAATTCCACCATAGTTATTAAAGGTATTTTCAATTATTACTTTATTATCCTTAGTTATCTTTTGAATACCATCCATAGTTAAATTTCCATCTGTATCTATAAAAAACTTTTTCAAATTTTTTACTACATCTTCTATTGTTATACCTTCCAGTGCATTTATGGTTATTACAATCTTGCCATCACTACTGGATACCCTAATTCCAAAACTATCTCCAACTTGTACACCGTTGTGGATAGAATCGTTATTAAGTGCATTATTTTCATTCCTTGAAATAATGTCCTGTATAGTAGCAGGAATATTACTAATAGTTAGTTTAGGATTATATACTTGCGTCAAATCAGCATCCACTTCAACTATGGTGTACACATCATCTATTCCCATTACAGGATTTATTATATGAAGATTTAAGCCTTTTCTAAATGTATCTGCTGGAACACTACTCAATGTACTTAAATCAAGAGCATTTATTTCAAATGTAAGTGAAGGTTGTGTATAATTATTTATATCTGCTGTAGCTTTTGATTTTAACTCTGCGGCATCCGTTATATCTGAATATGATACTGGTTTTTCAATAACTCCAAACAAACCTTTTGCAATTAGATCTTCGATATAGTCAAGACCTCCATTAGCATCTGCTATAGTAAGATTATTAGCACCTAAAGGAATAATTCTTGTACCAATGCCAGTAGGATCATAGGTTTTAATCATTTCTTTCATATTTTCACCAAGACGTACCTCAACTACTCTACTATTTAATTCTTTCAAGCAGTCCAGGTACAGCTTTCCATCATCTTCTCTAACCTGAAGGTGACACTCAATTCCTTTTAACATATTGGTCATTGCACTTAATGTACTTTCATATTGGCATGTATAAGCTATAGAACCAATTACACCTATGGTACCCAGGTATATTTTTTTCTCGTCCTCTACAATTGCATTATGTCTATCAAGTAAATCTTGTAAGGCATTTTTTACATCCGCTGTTAAATAAGTCTGTGTCCTGGTATTGCTGTCTAAAAGATAAGCTAAGGCACTTTCACAACTAGCTTCTTTGTAAAATCCATTAGAATCCATCTTTTCAGGAGCTTTTAAAAGTCTTCCAGTAAACCTAATTGAATTATCCCTGGTATCAATTAGGTTTACCTTTGTCTTAAATTCCCTTAGTGAATTATATCCTGCATTACCTATATCAATAGAAAAGGAGAAGGTATCAACGTCGTTATCCTTCTCCTGCAAATCCATTTTAAAAAGGTGTGGTGCTTCTTTATCTGCTGTTGGATAGTGTATTAATGTTTCTTGTCCAGCATTATATAAGCATACTTTATACATCAAAGCACCTCATTTCTAAATATTATTTTTACTTTTCCAAGTGCATTATAAAAGTGCAAAATGTTTTGTCCATTTTCTAATTTAAGATTCCATAACTTATTATCGCCTTTATTAAGGTAATAGTTTTTACCATTATAATTTACCCTCATGCTATCCGCATCAACATTAATAACTGGTTTTACAAGTCTACCATTGTTATACATAATTACTGTTGTACCAGGTCCTATTTCTGTTATATTAAACTCATTAGTGTATTGAGTATAATCGGTAAGAAAATTAAAATTATCCCAAATATCATCTCCCATATAATCAACACTGTAACGGAATGGTTCAGCTACAAAAGTAACTTCAAGCTCTGCATTCTCTTTAAAATCTTCAAACTTTGAAGCCTCCTGAACATCTGCAAGATAATAATATGCCTGGTCAAAATCAAAAATAAGTTGAGATTGACCACAATCAGTTAGCCATTCGAGTACCTGACTATAGATGGTATATAATTCTTCCATGCTATAACAGAGCAATGCCAGTTTAACAGTTATAGTCCTAGTATCAAAAACCTGTTCACCTCCAGAGCCAACAGTACTAAAATCATACTTACTGTTCATGAAAGGTACTGCCTCAAGTATCTTAGTTTTAGCAGGAGGGTTTATGGTCTTTTTCTCAATATATAGGCCAAAATCTTGTAATGAATGTTTGCCGTTAAAAGTTAAACCATAAATCATTTTATCTCCTCCCTAAAGCTACTCTATTTTTACTTAACTGAATTTCACCTTGTAATTTATTTATGTCGTCAATCATGTATTCAGCTAATTCTCTTCCATTCTGCAAAACAAGTTTTAATATTACTGGCTGTTTTTTTGTCTCGGTATTTTTATTTTCTATGCTTTCAGTTTCCTGAGTTTTTATAGTAGGCATTGAACTAAAACTCATGTTTCCTAAACTCTTTACAGTTTCCACAGCATTTTTGATATTATCTAATAAAGTCATGCTATCTTTATTATTTAAAACAGTTTCCCCACCAGAAAACCATCTAAGAGCTTTACCAAGAACTATTTCAAATCCATTTTCAGCTACTGGATGTGCTCCTTCTGTTGCATTATTCGTTCCAGTCTCATAACCTAAATACCCATTACCATCCATAAGTCCTGGTATGTTATAAGGATTTCCACCCCAACTTTCCCTTATTTCTCTTATGGCAGCTCTTACACTCATTATAGGGTTAAATATTCCTGCATCTGAACCAAAATAGCCCCTAAAAGTAGAAGGTAAAACCTGCATTAATCCAGTTGCATATTCGTTCCCCACGCCAATATTATTTATAAGTCCTGGGTTTCCAGTGCCAAGTTTACCAGGGTCACCACTTTCACGTGAAGCTATCATTTCAAGTGGCAAAAACCAACTAAGCGGAGCACCTTCAGCCATAATGCCCATCATAATCCATTCTGCTACATTTCCACTCATGGCACCTGCCGCACTAAGCATAGACATAATTTTATTTTGGAAAATAGCAACTGCATCCTGAGAAGACAATCCGTTTATGAACCCTTGAATTACATAGTTACCTATTTGAAATAATTTTCGTGAAGGCGAATGTATGTCAAAACCTTCAGGGCTGGTAAACGCATCTAATATTTTTTGAACCAGTTCATGTGCTATAGAAGCTGCATTAGCTTCACTGGCTCTCATACCACTTGCTATAGAATCTCCAATTGATTGACCAATAGAAACACATGAACTAGCAAAACTTTTTAGTATGTCACCCATTTTAGTTGTTACACTGTTTATTGCAGTCACAACAGTTTGTATCGTATTGGTTACACCATTTCCAATAGAAGTGTCTGTTTCCTGGCCATACTTGACAGAACCTTTTGCAAAAGTATCAAGATTATTTCCTACAGTAGTAGTTACTTTGTTTGCAGCATTAATTACATCACCGGATTTATTAGTTATTCCATTACCAAGGTTAGTATCAGTGTTTTGACCATGCTGAATACAAGATTGAACAAAAGTTTTTATTCCAGTGGTTATAGTGGCTATTAATGTTGTTAGTGGGTTTATAGTTGCATCCGAGTTTGTAGTTATGCCATTACCTAAATTGATATCTGAATTCTGTCCATGCTGAATAAATGACTGCACAAGAGCAGCCATTTTACTAGTTATAGTAGTATTTAAAGTATCAACTGGCTTTATAACTTTATCCTGGCTGTCTTGTATTCCCTGTCCTAAAGATTTATTCAAGTTCTGGCCATACTGCGTTGATTGGTCACTATTTCCAGAACCTAAAGACATAGCACCCGTAAGTCCTTGCATTGCTTTTGTTATTATGCCTTTATTTTTAGTTATTCCATCTGCAAGCCCTTGTAAAAAGTCAGGCATCCAAGTTTCATAATCATGCAGCGGTCCTTCATCTGGACGTGAGAAGTGTAAAAAACTTCTTATTTTATCAGCAATGCCCTTTACAGTGTCACCAACTCCATCAATCATTGACTTTATCCCATTTATTAATCCTTGGATGAAATCTTTACCCCACTGTAAAGCCTCACTAGGTAAATTTTTAAGAAAGTTTATAGCATCATCAAAGCCATTTCTAACTACTCCACCTATAGTTGACAATACACTGGATATACCATTTTTCATGGCATCAAACATATTTCGTCCTAAAGTTTCTAAATTAGATGGTAAATCTTTAAAAAAGTTTATAATTCCATTCCATATAGACTTTATAGTCTCTATAGTTCCTGTTACTATACTGGAAATGGCTTCTTTCATAGCGTTCCATGCTGTACTTGCTATAGATTTTAGACCATTCCATAAATCACTTAAGAAAGTTTTTATACCATTCCATACTGTGGAAGTTATATTTTTTATACCTTCCCATTCAGTAGATAGAAAGGCAGCTATAGCTTGTAATGCTCCAGTAAATATTTCTTTTATTCCATTCCAAATATTGGAGAAAGCAGTTTTAAGATCATTCCAAATTAGTTGCGCATCTTGAGATAGTTTAGTAAAGTTTCCTGTTACTAAATCTATTATTAAAAGTACAGCTCCAAGAAAAATAGTTTTAATAGCTTGCCAAATCCCTATAAAGAATGTTTTAAATCCATTAAAAATATTAAATATTCCTGTTTTCATGGAATTAAATAAATTAATAACACCATTAACTATAGGAGTTATAACTGTCATTATTGCTGTTTTTATTCCATTCCAAACGGCAACTATAGTTGCTTCAATACTATTAAAAATTGTTGTTACACTTGTTTTTAAAGCATTCCATACACCTAAAACGGATGTCTTAATTCCATTCCATACATTTATAGTTGATGTTTTTATACTATTCCAGACATTAGCAATAGAAGTTTTTATATTATTGAAGTGTGTTGCAATAGAATTCTTCAGTTCTCCAGCTTTAGCTTTTATTTGGTCCCAATGCTTATAAAGTTCATACCCAACAGCTATTGCTGCCGCAATTCCTGCTACAACAGCTATAAATGGAAGTGCTTTTAATGCTCCACCTAATATTCCAGATATACCCCCGAGCCTTGTAAAGCCCTGCTGAAGCTTACCTATATTTTCATGAAGTTTTATTATTGTATCTAAAGTCTTCCCAAAAATCAATATTACAGGACCTAACCCAGCAACTAAAGCTAATGTAGTAACAATAAACTTCTTAGTGCCATCATTAAGATTGCTAAAATGCTTTATTAAATTAGTAATTCCATTAACTAATGGTAATAAACTTGGAAGTACATCCTGTCCAAAACTTACAGCTAATGCATGTACACTCTCTTTAAGTTCTTTAAATTTATTAGCAGGAGTATCCTTCATACTATCAGATAACTTTTTAACTTCACCTGTAGCGTTTCCGGCATGAGTAGATAAATCTCTAAGGTATCCTCCACCTTTATGAATTAAAACATTCCATGTAGATAATGACTCTTTCCCAAATAAAGTAGCTATAGCTGCCTGTTTTTGTTTATCAGTCCAACCTTGTGTACCATTCTGTATTTTATCTAATATAGTTGGCAAATCCTTCATTTGCCCTTTAGAATCAAATACCTGAAGGTTCATTTCTTTCATTGCAGCACTCATTCGTTTAGAAGGATGAACTAAATTAACAAGCCCAGCCTTTAGTGCATTTGCGGCAGTACTTGCATCAATACCATTACTTTGCAATTCACCTATAGCAGCAGCACCCTGCGTCATTGGGATCTTTAAAGCTGTGAATGTAGAACCCATAACACTGGCAGCTTCACCTAAGCTTGTTATACTTGCCTTGGTATGATTACTTACATATGCAAAAGTATCTGCCATTTTAGACATATTGTTGGTTGTCTGTGCGGCATTATTGGTTTTCATTCCATAGGCTTCAAGGCTAGAACCTAATTGATCTATAACAGTCGCCAAGTCTTCATTTGCACCTCTGCTTGTATATAAAGCAGTATTCATAATTTTAATAGATTCACTACCAGAATAACCATCCTTAACTAACGTCAAAAGTCCTTTGTTTATATCATCTGTAGACTGTCCGAAATCCTCACTCCACTTTATGGAATCCTGCGACATTTCTTTCATTAATGAATTTACCTGTGATATTGGTATTCCAGAAGCAGCAACTTCTTTTCTTATATCTGCCATCTGATGCTCAAAACTTGTTGCAGACTTTGCGGCTAAACCAAATGCCCCCAAAATAGGTGTAGTAAATTTCATAGTCATAGCTGATCCAACACTAATAGCTCCCTCTGCTATCTTTTTAAAATTTATTGAATCATTGGCTTTCTGAAGCTTTTTACTTTCATCTTCAAGCTGCTTATATTTAAGCTTCAAATCCATAACATGATTTTCAGCCTCTTTATACTCAGTTGAATCTTTTCCAAATTCATCAGCAACACCTTTTAAAGCCTTTTGACTTTTCTCAAGTTCTGTAGATAGCGCCTGTAACTTACCTTTATAGTTTTCAAGGGCTTTATTGTTTATCTCTGTATTGCTTGCGGACTTCTTATTGTCCTCCATCCACAGTTGAAACTTTTTATCTAAGTTATCAAATACAGCACCTACATTTCTTCCTAACTTGGAAGCACTGTTTACTATCTTGCCAAATGTACTATCAAAGGTACTCCCTGTTTGTTTAGCTGTATTATCAACATCTTTCAGTTTATTTTTTACATCATTATCTTTCAGGAGAATAGAACCTACTAGACTAAATATTTCCATTAGATTTTACCCCCTTTAGATTTATTAAAAGCATTTAGAATATCATCTGCCTGCTTGTAAATTTCTTCTTTTGTTTTAGGTTTTGGCTTTGACTCGTGTGGATCTCCTATCATTTGTTTTTTGAAATCTTCAAAATTTATGAAGTTATCCTTATCCATCCATGGATACTTAGCAAGCCACATATCCCAAACCATAGAATTTGTCTTTTCTTCATATGCCTTTTTAATTAATTCAAGTCCATAATAAATATCTAAATCTAATACAGACGGACCATATCTACTTAAAAGTAAATCTAAGCACTCAACATCATCTATTTGAGTGCTGTAGATAAAAAATCGCCAAAACTCTCATCATCCATTATTTCTCCCAGCATTGCAAAAGTATCTTTTGGAGATTGGTCTGCAATTTCCTGTGCCTCTTTATCACTCAAACTACCTAAGAACCTATATATCTCCTGTTCAGCATTTCCTATATTTTCAACAAATAAAAGCATTAAATCTGCTCTTAACCCCAGTAAAGCTTGTTTCTTTTCCTTTTCAGTTTTTCCAGTTACATCTTTTGCAATTTCTTTAAGTTCTTTTTTCATATTCATTTTCTTTATAATCCTAGTAAAACTAAACAAATCACTGGTCTTTAAATTTCTCTTTAATAATTTTTCCTTCTTCTTTTCCTCTGCCATTTCCCTTACCTCCTAAAATAAAAAAACACCCTATTAAGAGTGTTTAACTTAAACATTTGGGACATTTATTGTCGCAAATGTATCCAATACAATGCCACTAGCTGATTGAACTTGTTTACTATCATCTGTAGGTTTTGTATATGAAAGTGCAACTGTTTGTCCAGAAGCTATGGCCGTAGTTAAGGTAAGTTCTATTGTCTTTGTGTTTGATGTTCCCCTTGCGGCTGCTGTAATTACATCACCTGATCCTGATATTGTAGCTACAAAACCATCTTTAGGAACTGTTTCAGCTACATCATCATTCATAGTTAAAACTATTTTTCCACCTGAAACTGCTGCACTAGAAACTATAAAACCATCATCCTCAGTAAGTTTTGGATAATAAATTTTATAAGGAAGTTCTTGCGGTTTTGATGGGTCTGCATGAGCCGTAAATGTTACGTCTAATGTGTTATCCTTAGAATCCTGAGGCTTTATTTGTAGTCCATCCAAGCAAAGCGCATTATAAATAACAATTATTACTGGCTTTGAACTTCCTGAAAGAGTACCAACCCAAGCTAAATTCTGTATATAATCACTATCCGCAATTATAGTTTTTCCAGTTATAATATCATAATTGGAATCACTTGCACTATCTATGTTTGCAATAAGTGCTGCCGCTAAAATTTCTTTTGTAATCTCAATAAAGTTGCATTTCAGTGTCGTTGTAATACTGTCAATCACCTCCATACCCTTTGCATTGGCTGCCTTAACACCATCCACCTTTATCTGCCTTGTTTTAGCCTTTGCATCAAACTCATTTCCACCACTTGTTGCACCAACAACCGTTTGACTAGGCAATCCGAAATTCTTATAAATCGCACCTGCATCAAGTACAAGATGTTCCATAGTTTTCTCATTAAATCCTGTTGTTTGCAACCCTGTTGTATCTATATCGGACATTTCTCATCATCCTTTCTCGTATAATTTCACTAAAAATTTAAGCTCCCTGCGTTGGATATTTATAACCGGGTCCGGAAGCTTCAATCTAAATGGTTTATCCTTAAAAATTTGCATCAACATACTGTCAGTTTTTATTATTTTTTTATCAAGTATTTTTACCAAATTGTCTGCAATTGTTTCTATTTCCTCGACTTGACCGGATTTATTATTCCAAATATCAATTTGAAGTTGATTGAGGTCGCTATATTCATTGTTAGCGGAAACGTTAGGGAAAATTAAATTCTGCATATGGATATACTTTTTCTTCGCTTGTAGGATAATGTTCTGCGTAAGAATCAACTACCGGATTAATTAAAGAAAATATCACATCATACAAATTTAACATCTTATTTTCCTCCCATATTAACTTTTATTTTCTGCCCTGCTATTTCCTCAATCTTACCTAAGTTATCCATTACTGAAGGTTCTAAGAATGGTTGAGCTGGCATTTTGGACGTACCCTTTTCAACCCATGCAGCATAAGGCTCGCGCTTTTTATTTACTACTGCATTAGTAGCACCAACATCAACACCATTATTATCGTCATGCACTTTAAAATCAATATTTCTTCTAAGTCTGCCCGGGTCTATATCGCCATCTTCTTTTTTTCCTACTGGTGCTCTTAATTGTGCTTCAGCTTTTACAAAAGCCCCTATAGTAGTAAGTGCATCTTTCTTTGCTTTTTCTAAAGCACTTAAAACATTATTAAGATTACTTTTATATGGCAAGGCACATCACCTCCATGTATCCATCATCCCAAGGTATAGACTTAACCTCATATGCCTCAGTTTGATTTTGTTTATTCAAATATTTTAATATGGTACCGATTTTTATACTAGGCTCAAAATCATCAATAAATATCCTTTTATTCACTTTAATGTCGTAGCCGTATTTCTTAAGTAAAAGCTCCTGACTATAAGGCTGTATATCACAATCAATATCTTTAACTTTATTTTCTCCACCTGGTACCCAAGAACCATGGCTATCTTGATGCCCTTCTGTTTTTACATAGATACCAACTGTAAAATCACATTTCATTATCCCATCATCCTCACATATGGAACCGGGAGCAAATTTTTTACATTCTCGCTTAAGCTGTTTTCATATGTTCCACTTCTGCTGCCTTGAGAATATTGTTTTGTTGCTTCATTCCCTTTTCTGTCGAATTGCTCCATTACATAACATACAACGGCATCCTGATAAACTGTTGCAATATCGGTAGCATCATCAATTCTTAAATTAAGATGCTCTTTAATAAGAGTTACGGCTCTGCGAATATAAATTTTTATTACACCATCATGTGAACTATCTTGCCATCCTTTTAATTCCTTAACATCATCCATAGCTGCCATAAGATCACCTCCAAATAAAAAAGAGAGTGATTATTTTTCCTCACTCTCTAATCCCTTCAAAATTGCAATCAAATCTTCCTTTTTCATACTGGAATAACCTTCAATATTCTTTTCTTTAGCTGCTTGTTTCAGGTCATTATAAATCATATCATCATAATCAGGTTTTACTTCCCCAATTTCTTTAAAACCCTGACTTTCGAGTCTTGATTTTTCCTCCTCTGTCTCAACCTTCCTAATAACATTTAAATTCTGTAGTTTAAACATTATGCCAATGCCTCCTTTATATTTACAGATATAGCATCAAATTTATTATCTGGAATCCAAAGATCATGATATTTTCTATAGTCCATCTTATAGCCATCTGCATCTTGTACTTGTTCCGGAGTAAATATCTTCATGTTATCGGTTTTTGAAACTGCTATAGGTACATTTTGAGCGCATATAATCCAGTTAATATTTTTAGCAGCTGTATCTGGCGTAAAACCGCCTTGTGTCTGTCCAGTAGTCCTTCCATCCCTAAATAAGTAAGCCGTCTTAAGTCTCGCACTTGGCACTGAAATTATAGGACAATCGTCTATCATGGAGACTTTAGTTGTATAAGCTCCACTTGCAAATTCAGTAACTACTAATTGTTTGGCTATTTCTTTTGAACTTTCAAGAATAGCTTTAGTCGTCCTGCTCATAATAATTATAAGAGGAATATCTCCTATTACATCTTGTATCTTTACTATATCAGCTTTTAAATTCTCCAATATAGTATCTGCTACAGGAGTATATCCGCCAACTGCTTTACCTTTTGCTATAGCTAAACTTGCTATCTTAGAGTATCTATAAGCATCAACTTCAGGTATAATTTGAAGTCTCTGGAATTGTGCCATTACAGTTGAAGCGTTAACAACAAAATTACTCTCATTTACATCCATGGAATCAAGTACAAACTGTTTACCTCTATCTTGCGTCATAGTCATGGTCTCATAATCCAATGAAACTGATCCACCCGGATAACCTAGTTGTCTATCATAGTTACCAAGCCCATCCATACTGATTTTAGGTATCTTAATTTCCTTTCCACCATTGTAAATAACTTGTCCTGCATTTGCTTCCATCCATCCACTTGTTGACTGCTGAACCATTTGCGTGTCTAACGCTGTCATAAATAAAGTTGCATAATTAATTGTATTTGTCATATTTCATCATCCTCTCTATTCTTTAATCCCAAATAAGGAATTTATCTGTCCCTTAACGGCTTCTTCAGTTGGCTCTGCACCACCTTGTCCGCCTGGTTTATAAGTACCATCTTTTAATATTTCTGTCTTTATAGCTTCATCATGTGTTGAAAATACCTTTTCTAAGGTTTCAAGATTTTTATTTGTGGTATCTTCATCAGCTCCAACAATAAAATTAACCAAATCAGTAGGAAGTTTTTTCTCTGTCATGGTCTTAAGAGCTTTATTGGTTAAATCTTTCTTAAGATTTTCTTTTTGCATATCTTCAAACTGTTTTTTCAGTTTTGCAATTTCAGTATCCTTTGGATCAGCTTCAGGGTGCTGCTTTTTATATTCTTCATCAACTAAGTTTTGAAGATTATTTTTCTTAAAAGTTTCAATACCATCAGTAACACGTTTATCCGCAACACTCTGTAAATATGTTTTACCCTCGTCATTTTCCTCCAAGAACTTTTTAACTCCATCAAGTTTTATTTCTGGTTCTGTAGCCTTTAAACCCTTGACATAGTTTGTAAGGGTATCCCCACCTTTTGTAACGGCATCTGTTAACGCTTTTATTTCTTCTTGTGTCATTTATATTCACTCCTTAATATAGTCCTTACAGTTCTTATGCCCTGTAAGTCCAATTTTTACAAAATAAAAAAGTCTTATTTCTAAGACTTAAATTTTAAGCATAATAAAAGCACCTACTGTTTTTTCTTAGTAAGTGCTTTTAACCAATTGTTATGAATTTCTCATCAGGCGCATTTTCTTTTACTATCACTCTATAAACATGGGTGAAAAATTTCTGTACACTTTTAGATGTATCATTTAACGCTAATTTTGAACAGTTAATCTTTTTAGTTTTCTTATTATATTCGATTTGTCCATCTAAAAGATCACTTTCTTTACTATAAGCATATATTATTTTTTCTGTATCATCTTTTATTTTTTTTAGATGCCACCACACACTAATCATCTCCTGTTATCATTGACCACCAATTATATTTTTTATTTGCAACTTTATGGGCTGTTCTGTAATCATAATTGTGTACTTTCATTTGGGTTAATTCTTCATATTCATGATTTAATAATATTAAATCAGAATCTTTAATATTATTACCATCAATCAATCTTTGCCAAGCTTGAGCCATATCATAGTCAGAGGCAAATCTCTGCATTTCTCCATTAAGCAAATGCTTATCTAAAAATACATGATGTTTTACAGCATCTATCTTTTCTATATCCCAACCTGTATTTTTAGCAATTGTACTAATATCAGACTTTCTATTACGTATTTCTTCATAATACAATTCTGCATGTTTATCACGTCTTTTAAAATCATCCGGTGAAATTGCTCCTGTAGGTATTATATCACTTTTGGAATTATTTAACCATTGTTTATAATCCTTATAATCAATAATGTCCTTAGTCTCATTGTCCTTTCTTTTTGTCGGCTTCCAGTCTGCAAAAGGTACATTTATAAGTACGCAACGACAACGTGGATGCGTATCAATAACTGGTTCAGGGTGGTTTTCATTTATTCCCCAAACTTTACCGTCAAGGCTTGCATCATGTGGAGCCGTCCTACTATCTAAAGTTGCAGACCACATTACTTCCTTGCATCCAGAATCAAGCCCAATTTGTTCCTGTGCTTTCACTGCCACTCTTGCAGTTTCAGTTGACACAAGACGGTTGCTATCATAAGCAGAAACATTAAAAGTATGCTGTATATCTTTTGCTATTTTATCTATTGTAGTATTGCCTTTAGAGGCTTCAGCTATGGAATCTTTTAATTTATCTATCATGGCAGCTTTATTGTTCCAAATCCTACTGCTAAAAGTTTCCTCCTTGAATTTTGCATTTACTGCTGAATCAATAAATTCCTGTTTTGGCATCTTGAATTTTATATCTACATCCATACCACTATCAAGTACATAAGCATTTTTACAATAAGTATCCTTATAGGTTTTATCCAGTATACCCTTAACCTTACTAACTTCCTTTTGCCCCAAATCCTTTCCCATACCCTTTAATTTATCATCAATTTGAGCCATTACAGAAGCTTTTTGAGAGTTATTAAATTTTAGCATACCATCTACACTATATTTTATATAAAGTAGGCCTATGAAGCTATGTAGTTCATTAAGCTTGTCTTTTTGATTAGAATACACATCTTTCATTTGTTCATCTGCATATTTTTCAGAATCAAGCCTTATTTGCTCCACCATCTTCCGGTACTGGGGATCCATTTTCATCTATTCCACCACCATTCAAAAGACTTTGACCAATGCTGTTAGCCTCATTCTCTTTTTTTAGCTCTGCCATTTCATTGTCAACATTATCAACAAATGAAAGTTGGGAAAGTCCAGTTTTAAGACTTAATTTTCCATTAAGTTGTGATATTATTTGACTCATCATCAAATCATCTGTAGGTATGTTTGGAACAATCTTTATGTCTATATCTTTCCAGTCATAATTTTTATTTTGTTTTATCTGAAGATATATAAATAAAAATTGCAATCTCACTTTAATGGCATCAACTAAAGCCTGTATGTTATTAGTACATTTTTCCTCCAAACCAATTAGCCTATTTCTAAGAGCCAAAGAGCTTGTATTACTAACAAGTTTTTCATTATTATTTATATGAGAAGCTAATTGATACATCTTATCTTCTAAGGTATTCAAAGTGTTCTGTACAAAGCTATCGTTTATCTCTTTGATTAACCACTTAGCGTCTGCCTTTTCTCCTGGTAAATTCATAACTCCCAACCTCTTCATTTTATCAAGGTCAGTTTCTCCATTTTCGTCCTTTGTTGTATCATCAAGTTTACAACCTTTAAAGGCAAGATATGCATTTCTAAAATCGCTTATCTCATTCACCATGTCAGACAAGTTAGTTTCATAACCATCTTGAAGCCCTTTCAAAGTAGAAAATAAACTTTCGTCTACAGTTCCTATTTCAACTACACTAACTGGCACTTTACCAAATACATTGGTATCAATATTATTACTACTTACAGGCTGAAATATGTCTCCTATAACGGTATAATGACCAATGTCCGTATCTGTGTAAACATCAGCATATAAAGTATGTGTATCATCAAATTTCTTTGTCCAGAATCTAATAAAAAGCTGCGTATTGCCGAAATCATCCTGTAAAATATAAGAATTTAATGGCGTACAAATCAAATTATTAAATAAGCCATTACTGTCAATATAATATAACTCATAAGCTTCATTAAAAATAAGACTCTGTTTACACAACTCTTTATTATGTTTTTCCTTCCAATGCTTAAAATTTAGCCTTATATCCTCAATTACATTCGCATTACTGGAGTGGCTTGAATATGTTATTTTATTTCCACAGCAATAAGAAGCCTCTTCATTAACGAATTTTTGTATATAATTACAACGTACTTTTGTATTAGCACGCTTAGTTATCATTTTGTACTTTTCCATAGCCTCGGTATGGCCATCATAATATTTTTGCATACTCATGTATATTGGAAGTTTCATATCAAAATCTTGCTTACATTTTCTTAAAAGTTCTAAGTCTGCTGGCATAATGCTCACCTCCTACAATCCTAATTTCCTGCGGTCAAACAATTGGACCTTTTGAATGACTTCTATATTTTCAATTCTGTTGGCAAATTCTGCTGTAATATCTGGAGCATCATCATGGAGTGAAAATTTTTGACCAGCAAACTCAAGGATCTGTTTAATAAACTCCTGATCCTCTTCAGCAAAAATAATTTGTCCTTTATTCATATAAGGAATGATAGTTGAAATCTTATCATCTTTATTTTTTCGCTGCATTTCATTTATTATGGTAATACCTCTAACACTTAAAACATGATCTGCATTGATTTTATTTTCAAGTAAGTTAGCATCTGCACCATTAAAGGTATTTTTTTCAATATAAACATGAGTAATATCAGGATATTCCTTCAATAGATCAATAGCATGGCTAATATATTTATCAAAGTCAGTTCTTGCATTTATCCTAGCTAATTCGGCCTTACGGACATACTTTAAGTTATTATCCACCTGTGAACCAACCAAATAAGCACTATAATCAGATTTTCCACTATCTGTACTAGCCGGGTCCATACATAACATAGTTTTTGTAAAAGAGTGTGTTTCAATTTCTTTTCTTGTTTCTGTAGCAACAGTTTTAAACCATCTTTCCCCTATAGAATCAACATCGCCTTGAACCTCTTGCTTAAAACTTGCTGGATTTTCATAATAACTAAGTGCCATATCAAGGCAATCCCAAAATTCATCCCATAATAAAAGATATTTCATTTCTTTTTCATGCTGCCAGTAAAACTCTTTAGCATTTTCAAGATGATCCTTATCCTTAAAATTAAAAAGGATGTTCTTGAATTGAAGCCACAGACCAGTATTAAAATACGTGTCTATATCATCAATCAAAACACCCTTTTCTTTCTTAAATTTCCATGTTGGCTGCTTTAATAACCTAGAATAAAAACATTCTTTATGCTGCAAAGTTCCAAGAGCTATGAGCGTTGTCCCTTTTTTTACTACTTTTCCAGCTCTTTTAACTGCCTTTTGTACTGCATATTTAACATCATCACTAAATCTTTTCCATTTCTTTTCCCTAGCATCTTCAGTTCTAACATCAGGCTCGGACTGGTAATCATCAAGAATTATAAGGTCGGGCCTGTTATTGCCATATTTACGACCACGCATAGGAGAACTAGAAGAAATAGCTTCAATAAAAGTCTTGTTAGTAAATTCAAGCTGTGTGGAATTACAAATATACCTTTTGTCCTTGTCATCAAGTAACTTGCCAAATGCTTTCTCAATATATTTATTCTCCAGAAATGTATTTTTAATATCTTTAATAAACTTCTCTGCTGTAGTGCCTATGTCAGAGCAAATAAGGGTATATTTTTTTATTCCATATGCATGACACCAGCAAGTTGGAGCATAATCGCCAAAAGCACTCTTTCCTGTACCTCTTGGAAGTATCCAACCCCTTTGACTTGATCCACTACCAATTATGGAATCTTCAATGTCATGCCAAATCTCATGATGAACTTGTGCTATAGGTGCTGCAGTGTTATTCTCTTTTGGCAAAAATGTGTCCTGAAGAAAATACATACAAAAAAACTCGAGAGAAATTTTCCCGAGTTGCCAGGCTAATCCATGATAGCCAAATAAATTAGAACTATGCTGCAGAATCATATTTTCGGCTGCTGATTCATCAAATCCTACTTTCTGGAGGTATTTATATAAGAGAAATTTATTTTGTTCATCTTCATTTTGAAACATTGTTATCATTCCTCAAAATTTATATAGAAAAAATAAAAGTAGCAAGGATTTTCTTTCCCTCCTACATTTCTTTTAACAATAGTAAATGGTAATCCAAGAGTATCACAAGCTTTTATGTAATGTTGCAGATCTTCCAGTTTATCACTGAACTTTATTTGTATAGTTTTTTTAGTTTTCTTAATTTCTACCTTTGCAGGTTTATTGAAAAACAAATTATTCACCTTCTTTATTTTAATTTTCAACATAAAAAAGTACATCTTTAAAATGTCTTGTCTATACTCAACATTTCAGATGTACTTAACATTAAAAGTTTTTTATTTTGATAGATTTATTATAGATGCTATTATGTTTTTAACCCTTTTTGAATTCAATATTACTTTCAACACTTTTAAAAAAATATCCTCATTATCTATCTTTAATATTCTATCTTTACTAAATGCAAAGTTTAGGTTAATTTTACCTAATTGTGGCGATATTTCACTAAACATATTTTGATCAACTTCTAACTCAAGTGGGTATGTTGCTAACCTATGACAAACCTCTATAAGAAGATATCTATAATTTTCTAAAAATTTTCCTCTAATATAAAAGTCATATACAAAACGCCATGAATCTTCATGAAATTCTCCTTCATCTTCATCAATATCTCTATAATCATCTTGATTTATTATTTCTTCTTTTTTTGTATTTCTTTCTACAAATCCATAAACATAATCTTTAGTTAGTTTAGGCAAATAATTCCCTTGTTCTTCTAAAATTTTATTAGGTGTTAAAAAATTATCTTGTTCCATTTCTCCCCATAAACTATTCATAAAGCTCCTCCTATATTATATTAAAGAAAATTGGCAAATGATCGCTAACCGATGGTTTATTATTCTTCAAAAGACTTTTTCCTCTAATGTCGGTAATTATTTGTAAGTTCTTTAAATTATTTATTAGTTGTGGTCTAATAATAACCTGATCAAACATATTCCAATAGTAATTTACTTGATCTGAATTATTATAGTAATATGTTCCAGGTGGTCTTTTAATATCTCCAAATAAATTCCACATTGGGTTATAAAACATCAAATATTCTTTTCCCAAAATTTTTCTTTTCTTCTTTTGGGCAGTTTTCCTATCGAAAATGGAATGAAAACCTTTAGCAGCTATCATAGGTTTTTCAAAAGGATTCATATTAAAATCACCAACTATAATGCTATTAAAATTATTAAAATCATTTTCACTTTTTTCAATTGAAATTCTCATATCTATTAGCTCACTAAGCTTATCAAAATCATCTGATTTATACATATTGCTAGGCAAATGAACAAATGTTACGATATGTTCTTTTAATGTATCATGAGGTATCTTTTTTATAGTATAGTAATTTTCTTCAATCCCAAGTTTAATTTTTTCAGGATAATATTTAGTTAAGACATTAATTCTACATCCTATACTAGGTTTTTCATATAAATTAATTCCATCATTAGATAAATCTTTTAATAATTTATCAATATCATCCTCATATTCTGCTAACCCCACTATATCACAGGATAAATCTTTTATCATCATTACTAATATATCATTAATTTTTTTCTTATTAGTATTCCAAAATAAATAGTTCATAATTTATTTTCCTTAATAGTTTGATATATTTATTATATCATCTTATGGCAGATCTTATCTAATGGTTTTTAAAATTTACCACAGAAAATACGGCGTCGCTCACCGGGCTATTTTTGTTCCATCAAATTAGAAGGTACCCGGGGTCAGGAACTCCATCCATGGTCTTAAAGTATACTATTTTAGTTAACTTCGCTAAACCTTAATTTTGCGAAGTTATAAAAAGCCACTCAATCATAGTCATATCAATGCTTTCAATACATTTCCTACTTGATAACTTTTAGCTTTTTGAACTTATCTAACTGCTCTTCAAGATCATTCTTATCTACATTTTCGTTGCCATCTTGTGTTTCATCATCACCTATAGCCGTTGGTACTCCTAGTGTTCTGTCAATTAGATACTTATTAGCAGAGAACTTTACTCTTTGATCTGTGCTTTCCTTTGCTATCTTCTTTACTTCATCAATATAAGTGTTTACATCTTTTAATATATAAGCATTGCCTTGATTCTTTATGTCCTGCGTTCGCCTGTTCAGCGCAGCCTTAACCTCATCACTATCTTTCCATGTATAAATTGAGGTTCTGCTTACTCCAATCTTCTTGGCAATATCAGTAATCCTGTAACCTTCTATAAGCATTGTAATCATCTTCTCTTGATCTTTAGTAAGCAACTCTATCCCTCCTTTACACTTAACATAAATAAGACACTCAGAACTTAATCTAAGTGCCTTTCTTGTAAATTTCTATGATACTATAATAACACAGATTGTATTATATATATCTTATATAAATCTAATATTTTTATATAATATTTATTATAAATATATAAGAGGTATTAATTTCTTTATTATTTTACTTTTTAAACAAACACAATATACTTCATTTCTATCAATTATTTGTGCTATTACTTTGAATTGAAGTTTCTTAAAATATCTTAGTTCTACTAAATTCATTTCATCATCAGACAAAGTCTCTAATGCATTATCAATCTTTTCTAATTGGACTTTAAGTTTATGTTTTCTTTTTCTTAACTGTTCTGGCTTCAATGCCTCATTCTCAACTGCACTATTAAATTTATTTGTAGGTGCTGATTTCTCTTCATAACTTATAGCTTTACATCCTCCACCTTCACTCTCCAACTCTTGTAATTCTAAATCTATATTCTTAATTTCAGCTTTTATAGCTTTGTAATTATATAAATTTGATTCTACACCTTTGTAATATTTTATAGTAAACACCTCTTTTCAAAATGTTTTTACTCATTAAGTCTCTTTTGATAGTTTGCTTTTTCAACCTGAAGCTTGACCGTTTTCTTAAAGTCTTTTTCATTCTCTGCATTTAAGATAGCATTTTCAATTTCTACTATCTTTTTTCTATAAAAATCTTTAATATCCACATAATCACCCCTCGGTAACCTTTTTGGTAACTAAAATTTTAGCTTTTAGTTACCTACCTTAACCATTGATATATCTATCTTTACACGATTTTTTTAACGAAGTAACCTTTTTGAAAAATATATGCAGTCAACTTTATATATAAGCATGTACACCCTCGTGTGTGTATATATATATTTAGGTTACTTGGTTACTCATATATATATATATTATATAAAGCTAGTAATACCAATGCCTTGAATAGGTAACCTTTTTGGTAACCAAAAGGTATCTATTTTAAAATTTGGTTACTTCTTATTAAACTTGTCTGGAAATACGACTTTCTGCTCATCTTTCTCCCACTCATCCTCGAAAATATCCGGCGGAGCTATTGCCTCAAGTCCTAACTTCTTAATTTTTTTAATATCATATAAATCAAATTTTATATTTACTTTATCAACTTTTATTTGTCTTTCTGACGGTTTTAACAAGTATCCTGCCATTTTAGTTTGCTTCTTAAAATCCTTTAGCTCCATAAGTGATTGTTTATTTCCAATATCCCTCATATAGGAGAAAATCTGATTATACATTTCGCTTGTCCTTATATATAAATTGCCGTCTTTACGTTGGACTGCCCTTTTTATATTTTCATCAATAATCCTTCCATCACCTATAATTTGGTCATATAATGATAAAATCTTTTCAATCTCTGAAAGTGAATCGTCCATATCATCAAGTATCTCATTCTTTATATTGGTAGCAACTGTGTTATTATAATTTTCAATTTCCTGCAAATCATGTTTACTAAGCAATACATTAAGTATGTCGATTCCAGTGCAAATATTGACTGCTGTATTTCGAGGCCTGTCTTTAATTCCTTTTATTTTGTCGGATTCGGCTTCTCTGATGTTTTTGTATTCTTCTACTGACATATTCAAAACAATATCTACTAAGCTGCGCCCTAATTTATTTAAAATTTCTTGGTGGTTTATAATCCATTCCATGGCAGCGGCTTGCTCTTTTGTTCTTTGACTTTTTGAAAAATAAACTATACATGACCTTTCATTAATCGCTTTTTCATTATTAACAAAAGTTTCCTCACCCGCAAGTATAAGCGGCCTCATGAGTGCAAGGACTGTATTACTTTTTAAATTTCTATTACCTCTATCAACTGTATGTCTGTCATAAGAATTTCTCAAAATTTCACTTATCATATTTTTCTTATAATCGTTCATTTTACTTGGCTTAAATTCTTCAAAGAGTAATGAATAATTTCCTTCACTTAAAGCTTTTTCCATAGCAAATGGCGTAGTTAGTGTGATTGACTTAATATCATCCTTCGGGTAGTTTAAGATAGCAGCAATAACATTTTCCATTACCGTACTTTTTCCACCACCACTTTCACCTGCTAATAGTAAATGATGAAAGCTGATATTTAATTCTATGGCTTGGGCTATTGCAAAATTATTAATTATAGTACCTACAACTGAATAACTTATCCGTTTTGGAGCAAACTCAAATAAGTATTTCATAAGCTCCTGTAATTCTTTCTTTTCTATAGATTTTATATTTATAATTTTAATAGCTGTACCACCATCACTTTTTATATTTGGATCTACCCCTTTATTTGAAATCATCCCATCTTTTGTGACAAGTTTAATCTCACCATCTTCAAGTACAAATCTGGTGCCTGAGTAAACTTTGGATTTTTCAAGAGCAAAGTATTTGTTTATCCATGCCTTTAAAGTCATTAAATCATCAACTTTGCCCTTAAATATAAGGTCCATAGAGCCAAGAAAATTTCTAAATGACTTTGGATCATCAAATACGCTTACATAATCCATTTTCTCAATTATGTTACCAAAAGATGTTTTTATGGACAGCTTTATGCCTTCTACATCTTCATTTACATACTTAATCGCTGTGGCATCAACTATATTGAAATTAGTCAAATATATTTTTCTTTCATCCTCGCCCTTAAAAGTAGTTTTATAAATTCCAAAAGAATCCTGCTGCAACTCATATTTATTTTTTAAATCTAAGGATCTATTAAAAGCATTTAACAAATCCTTTTTATCGTGTCCAACCTCTAACCAGTCTGTGACATCTTTGTTGTCTCCCATGGATTTTATACCCGGGAGGTTTATAAATTTGAATGACTTTGCTGAACTGAATAGTTTTTTATATATGGACCACTTATATTTTTCTCCGGCTTCTCCTGTGTCACCACAAATGTATAAGTATGCATTTTCATACATAGACAAATCTTTTACATTTTTAACACTGGTAGCAACATAACCACTTCTTTTAAGCACAGAGTTAAGGTTATTTACATCTTTTTCACCTTCACATATAATTATTACTTTTCCATTTTTAATGCCTTGTATGGCTTGATATAGGTTATATGGAAGTTCATCACATCCACGCTTATTAATTACCTTACTGTCCTCAATATGATAGTAAGAAAGCCGTTTTTCGCCCTTATCGTTCTTGAATTTGGCTTTGAAGTATTCAATTTCGCCCTTATCATTGGTAAATGGAAATAACCCTATGAGCTTATCTTTCCAGCCAAATTTCTTTATTTGCCAATCTATAAAACCCTGTACTTTTTCAGTCTGCTGCTCTTGAATACTTTTTTCAACTGTAAGCCCCAAATACTCCCGGGCTTGGTTATATGTCATGTTTTTAATTTTTTCTATAAAGTCTATTGCATCCCCTACTTCTCCACAACCAAAACATTTAAATTTATATTTGTTTGCATCTGGAAAAAACTTAATAGATAGGGAAGGTGTTTTTTCATTATGGAAGGGGCACTTAATGTACCCCTGTCTATTAAAATGTTTTCCTATTTCTCTTTCTATTAATTCTTTTAAGTCTATGTCCTGCAGTTCCACCTTCTCACCTCTTTTCTGATTGTAAGATACCTACGAATTAGCCAATCTTGTGAATTATCTCAAATTCATTTACATCTTGAACATCCTCAATATCTTCAATCTCTTGATTTCCTTGAATATCTTCATTTATAAATGCTGTCATTGTTACTTCTGCTTTGACTTTTGCTTTATACTTCATAACATTTCCTCTTTCGGGCTTATATCTGCATCCAATTCCTTTAAGAAGTTCCTAACACCATATTTAAGTGTTAAAAATATTTCTTCTCCTGAATCAGCTTTATTCACAAAACTTGTACCATTTAAAAATTGGTCTTGTAAACTTTTTAATCTAGCAATAAAAGATACTGGTTTATACAAACTTCTATAATTGCCAGTTTTAATATTTTTCAATCCTCTTTCATCTTCTATAACTAAAAACATTTTTATACCTTTTTGTTTTGCTCTCCTAAGTTCTCTTACTAGTCTTATATCATCATGTGTATCTGTTTTATCAGATAAGTTGTTGGCAAGTTCATCAACTGAATTTTTTCTTTCAACTGCTACAGGAAAATATAAATCTCTGTATATTCCCATTTCAGGCCTTTTAGTTATTATTGCAGTATAATCACCTTCATCTATTTTTTTCTTTTTATATTTAATTTTTTTCTTATCAAAGTAATCTAAAATATGTTGATTTTTGTTTTCATGTTCTCTTGTATCATATAAAACCATGAAGTTCTCTTTTAATAACTTGTCAATATCTGTCTTTGAAAATTTATAATGTATTTGCATCTAATCGCCTGCCTTTATATGTTATAATTATATTAGTTAATACCTTGAGAAAGGGCATTACCTTGGAAGACTCGGCAAAGCAACTAAAGGAGGGATGTTTTATGATAATCAATTCATTTAAAAACTTTGTAAAATTAGTTGCATTTGTTGGAATAAGTATCAATTTCGGAATTATTTCTCTAAGCTTTGCCAAGAGCTCTTTCTGAGGGTATTAACTGAAATTTCATTTATCAGAATGGTATATCCCCGTCGTCCTCAACTTCTACATAATCAGCATTATTACTTTGTTGATTATTTTGACTTGAATTATTACTTACTTTATCTCCCCATTCTAAGAATTGAACCTCTTCTGCAATAACTTCAGTAACATATCTTTTAGTACCATCTTTTGCCTCATAATTTCTTGTTTGAATTCTCCCTGCAATTCCTGCTAATTTACCTTTAGTTAAATAATTGGCAGCACTCTCAGCTTGCTTATTCCAAACCACTATAGGTACAAAATCAGCTTCCTGCTGTCCTTCTTTTTTAAACCTTCTATCAACTGCTAATGTAAACTTTGTTACTGCTGTCCCATTGCCGGGTAAAAACTGCAAGTCAGGATCTTTGGTTAATCTTCCTATTAAAATAACTCTATTCAATTAAAATCACCTCTAAGCTTTAAATGACATTTGCTTTGAATTTTCGCCAGGCTCAAAGTGCGTTTCTAAAATATAACTGGATTCCAAATCAGCCGTATGGAGTGCAACTCCAGCCTTACACATATTCCATGCATTACTTATGTTATTGTAATTTTGGCTTGGCTCATAACCACCCATATGCCACCTAATCATTAATATTTCTTCTTTGCTAAGTGGTATAAGTCGTTGCAATAAAGCAACGCTCTTTTCACCATGTCCACAAGGGAATAAGTCATTAACTCCATAAGCTGGCATCTTTCGCCAAACTGGTTTTTCTCCTACTCCTGCAATATTTACATTCTTGACATAAGTTGTATAAAAGTTAGTTTTACATATATCATGAAGCAACGCAGTAATTTTTACTGTATCGTCACTTAATCCAAAATCATATATTTTATTTTCCCTCTTAAATATTTCATACACATTCAAGCTATGTTCTGCCAAGCCTCCTTTATAATTACCATGGTATCTAGTAGAGGCAGGAGCTTCAAAGAAATCACTGTCTTCTAAATATTTAATAACTCTACTCATGCCTTTTCTTTCAGTACTATTCAATAATTCAACTATTTTATTTTTAATTTCTTCCAGTTTCATTTTTTACTCCTCTCTAAAATGGATCTATATCATCATTTTCAGTATTTTCCTCTGGTGCTTCATCAACTGGTTCAACATCTATAACATGCTTATATTCTTCAAGGGCTTTTGACAACTCATTTGCACTATCATAAGTTAGCTTTCTAAGGCTTGCCCCATGTTCATTAGCAAATGTTTCAAGCTTGCTTATATCTGCTTCTCTGCCTTCACCTTCTACTAATCCTTTTTGTTCTCCAAGCTGCATAATATATTGTTTTTGTTCTTTTTGAGCTGGCTTTGGTGGATCTGGCATTTCGTTCTCTTTTTCAAGTTCCTTTTCTGGATCTACTGGTTCTGTCTCTAGGTCCTTATCATTAATATCCATTTCTTCAGCTACATATAATCCTTCAAAATCTTCTGGATACGCTTCTCTAAGTGCTTGTACTAAAGCTACTTTTCTTATCATTGTAGCTGGCCTTTTGGTCCAATTTGAATTAGTAGACCCATCTGATTTGGTACCTATATATTCATCAAGTGTGACAGTAATTTCAGTAGGAAATTTTTTATTTTTCCTGTATGCTTTAGCCCATCCACCGACCAATTTTTCTTGACCTTTAAGGTAGAATGTTCCACTTCTCTGTTCAATTTCTTTCTTAAGATTTATTACTATTACTCCTGCTTCGTGCCCTTCACTATCTGGATTCCTTGATTCTCTTTTAGTAAATGTATCTTTCCCAACTATCATAGTAGCCGGCTTATTACCATATTTGACAAGGTATGCCTCTCTTAAAAACGGATTCAATTTTTGGCCCTTACATAATTGAAGGAAAACACCTACTTCTTCATTTGTAACTTTTGTTGGATCTCCTGATACTAAATATTTCTTCACTATAGAAGACGTTAATTTTACCTTGCTGCCATTAACCTCATATTCAACCCTGGTCATTGCTTGAACTTCATCATTATTTAATCCTTGCATTATTTAAGTACCTCCACCTCTAATTTTTTATTTTCAACAACTCTAGCTATTAGCATTTGTGTATTTAATTCTTGTATTTGTGTAATACTTTCAGCATTATCAACGAATACTGGAAAATGTAAATCTAGCATATTGGCTATAAAATTACTCATTTCAAGACCTGCTTTAATCTTTTCTGCATTAGATAGCTTATTGAATTCTCTACCTTCATAAAGAATCTTAAAATCATCTTTAAGCTCACCATCTTTATTTAATTTCTCAAATTGGAGCTTAACCTTATCTAAATATTTACCTATCATTTCAGACTGTTTTTTTAACTTTATAGAGTTGTATTGTTTACCTGCATCTATAACAACTTTTAATTCTGCTATCTTAAGTTTAGAATTTTCAATCTCTTTTTTAGATTGTTCTACCTCATACTCAATCTTTTCATTCTGCTTTAACAGAGAATCTATATTTGCATTATGAATTAAAACTTGCGTTTCTTCTTCTTTAAGTTCTGACAATCTATTTCTCATTACTTGCAACTTTTCTTCATTCTCTTTATTAATTTCATTTGTTTTATTTCTTAATTCTTCTATTTTTTTATCTATAACCTCAAGCTGCTTACCAATTAAACTTTTCCACTTTGCAGATGCTTGACTGTTCTTCTCTGTAATTTTTTGATTTTCACTTGAAATTTTATCTATCTCAGCCTTTTTAGATTTACCTTCCTGAAGTACTTCTTGTAAATTGTTACTTAAACTTTTTCTTATTGTTTCATTAATATCTATTTCATTACCGCACTTACCGCATTTCACTATATTTTTACCTAAGTTGTCTATCTTCACTTTGATATCTTTATATTGTTTTAATAATGAGTCTTTTTGAGCTTTCATAATGGATATATCTGTTGTTTGTTGGGTTCCTTGGAATCCTAATGATAATTCAACTTCTAAATTTTGTCTTTCTTTTTCAAAATCTTTTATCTTAGGATCTTCAGGTAATATTTTTATAGTCTCTATTTTTGATTTAAGACTATTTAATTCCTTATCATCAAATACTTTCTTTCCTGGAATTTCTATAGGCTTGGATCCTTCAACAACACCTTCACAAAATATAATATTTTCTTCCTGCTCTTTCAGCTCTGCCCTTTTATCACTTAAAAATGTTTCAGGTACCTTAAATTTATTTTTTACTAATTTCTCTTTTAAAAAGTCTCCAAGTTCTTGAAATATCTCTTCCTTATCTATAGGTTTTAATATGCTGCTTAATAAACTCTTTGCATTTTTAGGTGCTAACTCTGGAAAATAATAAGGATTAAATATGCTTAAAAAAATATCTTTATTCTTATATAAATCCTTTGTTAAATCATTATTAGTTATCTTATCTTCATTCCAATAAATTTCGGTACTAGACCCTTTCTTTCTTCTTATTAATGTTTGTGCTTGGCCATCTAATTCAAATTCCAGCACAACTTCAGTTAATTTAGGTTTTTTATCATTTACAAGTTTGGTAGTAGCCTTTTCATTTCCACTTATATCACAACCTGTCATGCACCAAACTATTGCATCACCTATACTTGATTTTCCAAGTCCATTGTCTCCAGTTATCTCAGTTCTATATCCTAGTGGAAACTCTACTTCTTTTAAATAACCCTTAAATCCTTTGATCGTAATTTTACTTATTTCTAATTTCATCTTCTCTACCTCCCCTTATCTACCTGTATACTTGCAATTAATCATTTGGCTACCTATTTCAACATCTAGGTCATTTTTCCCATGTATCCATACACTTATTAGCTGACAACTTGGATCTATCTTGAAATTAAGCTCTTTAACAAGCTTATTAGCTAAAAACTCAATTTTATTTTGTTCAGGAATCTTATTAAACTTAATCTCAAGTCTATATTTCCAAAACTTAAATAGTTTTTTAAACATTCCATTACCTCCATATTTGGTTTATTTTTCTCATATGCTCCTTTGAACCTTCTATTTTTCAATTTCTTGGTCTTTTTTAACCCTAGGTAACTTATCTTCCAGTTCTCGCTTAACTACAGGTACACCAACTAATTTAACAAAAACTCTAGTTCTTGGAGTACTGAACCATGTGAACCCTTTGTCATTTAGCTTTTTCTCAAGTTTTAAAAAAGCCATTCTTTTGTTACTAGCTCTTGAGTATAGCTGAAAGTTTTCGCAATTCTCCACATACACAAGATACAAACAGTCACCAGCTTGACTTTCTATTTCTGAATTAATTAGATTATTAACAGTTACATCTAACGTTTTGGCCAAACACTCAATTTCATCAAGTCTTATACGATATTGGACAGCCTCAATTTTACGCAATCTACTTAATTTTATTCTTGCTTCTTTAGCTAGTTCTCCTTGAGTTAATCCCAACTCTTTTCTTCTATTAACAATATTTATTGCAATATCACAATAAAAATCGTATCCTATTTTTTCTAAAATATCGTCTTCATAAAATTTCATTTTCAAACCTCCATTGACTTATTTTCAATCCTATATTAAGATTGAACTATCGAATTTTTTATTTTTGACCCTCTGCAAAGGGTTCTTTTTTTACTTCAAAACTAAGATTGCAGGCACTATTTGTGCTCTTACAAGCATTAGGACAATTTTTATTCTTTGTACAATAAATACAACATAAAGCTTCTTTTAACCCCCTTGGACATCTTTCAACCTTACAGTAAATCAATTTATCATCACCCTCTTTATTACCTTATAAGCTCTTAGAACTATACGAGATACTTCATCTAAGTTTGTCCTCTTACCAAATTTAATGCGGTTTTCTCTTATATCATCTGTAGTCATTTTTAAAATTTCTTTAAACTCCCGGTCGCTTACTTCAAGGCCCCCATTCTCAAATAATTTTCTTAACATGACCTGGCCTCCTTTAATATTTGGGCTATATGGTTTTGTGGAACTCCTGTACTCAGGCTTATGCTCCTGTACGATTCTCCCTGCTTTCTAAGCTGGATCACTTCCTTTCTCATTTTCTTTGTTACTCGACCAAACTTTTTCAATTCTTTTTCACCTTCTTCCTGAAAGCCTTTAATCTTTGAAATGTGGCGTTCATACTCATTCCATACATTTCACCAATAGCTCTGTATGTGAGACCTTGAACTCTTAATCTTTCCATTTCCAGAAGATCCTCATTAGTTAGCTTTACATACTTTTCTTTTCTACCTGTAATTCTCTTTCCAGCATCTAAAATCTGAAACGCCTGCTCTACAGTAACCGGAAATTGGCTTGCTATTATTAAGGCGTACCAATTCTCATTCAACTCTTTTTCCTCCTCTCTAATTGACTGATTTTAATTCATTCTTTTCAGCCCATGTTTTTAAATTTTTTTCAGCCTCTTCTCTTGACTCTACCATAGGCATTGCTGGAGATTTTACTCTGTGAAGTCCACCATTTTTACTTTTCCTAAAAGTTCCGTATTTACTGCCTAATCCAGTACTTACAAATACCTTACTGCCTTTTTTATCTAGGTATTTCATTCTTACTCCTCCCCATATCCTTTACCATCTTCACCTCTAAAGATAAGTTCTGTGCGATATTCTTCTACATCTAATCCACCGATCGGGACCATGTCATTGTTGTAATTCCAAATTGCATTTTTTAAATCATTTACGGATAGTTTACTTAGATCCACTCTTTTTCCTCCTTTCAATCTCCCTTCTAACTACTGCAATTCTTGTACTAACTTTCTGTCCTTCTCTTTCTTCCTTTGTTAAACTTGCAAGCAACATGTACAACCTAAAAAGCTTGGTCTCTTTTAATCCTGCCTTGAACTCTGAACTATTTACTGGCTGCCTGTACCAATTCATTTAACATCACCTTCTTTTTTTACTTTTTCTATAACACTACAAATGTTATCTATGGTTTCTACTGACCATACAGAGATCCATTTTAAGGTGTGCATTTCTTTCTCGGTAATTTCTACATCACCTATTGCATTGAGTAGCTTTTTTAGATTTTTTTCTTGTACTGCCATTTAATTTTCATCCTTCCTTATTTTTATTTGCCATTGCGGCACTATTGAAATGTAATATGTTTGACATGGTTAAACATATAAATAGAATTATTAACTCACCTCTTGTTGCGTATCACGTAACTCGTGACTAAAAAAAATTTGCGCTGGATTTTTAATTTTAAGGACATTGACTATAGCTTCCATTTCCTTTTGTGTAAATTTCTCAGGAGAATGGTTTAACTTAACTGACAATGTTTTAGGCGTAATGCCAATTTCACTAGCTAACTTTGCAATAGTATATCCATGAAGTGCCATTTGTGCCTTTAGTAAATTAGATCTAAACATTTTATCACCTCTATTTTCTTGTAACGTATTACGTAACTTTATCTTTATAATAGCATGGACTTATTTTTATGTCAATACATGATACGAAACTTTTTACATAAAAGTTCATATTATTGTTGCATATTACGTAATTTGTGTTATAATATATGTAAAAATAGTAAGATAATATGAGGTGTAAAAGATGGAGATTAATGAAAAAATTAAAAGCAGACGTGAAGAATTAGGATTAACACTTCAAGAAATTGGGGAATATTTAGGAGTTTCAAAAGCTACGGTTCAAAGGTATGAAAGCGGAGAAATTAAAAATTTAAAACTTGGTACCATAGAAAAATTGGCTCAAGTATTAAAAATATCTCCTTCTTATTTAATGGGATGGGATGAACCTGAAGAAAAAAAAGTGTCTAAAATTACAGATATTAGAGAGGCTATAAAAGTAATTATGGCTCAACCTGGTTTAATGTTAAATGGAGAAGCTTTATCAGATGAATCTAAAATTGCTCTTGCAAATGCTATTCAGCTTGGTATTCAATATGCTGAACAAATGCAAAAGAAAGAAAAGGGGAATAATTAACCAATTAATCTGAGGGGATGATTATGTGATAAAAACTATTGTAACTAGATTAATTAAAACATATAGAACAGATAATCCTTTTGAGTTGTGTGATTTTTTAAGTATAAAAATTATGAAAAGTAATTTAGGTAATGAAATTAAAGGTTTTTTTCAAAGAACAGCTAATGGATATAACATTATTCATTTAAACAGCAGATTGGATAATAATGAAATTAAATACATATGTGCTCATGAACTCGGTCATGCAGTTCTGCATCCTGACCTATCCATTAGATTCTTTATGATAAATAAATTACAAGTTAAAACTAAATATGAAGTTCAAGCAGATAAGTTTGCAGCTGAATTATTATTACCCAATAGATTAGATTGTGATTATAAAAACATGAATATATACCAATTAAGCTCTTGTTTTAGAGTTCCCAAAGAACTTGTAAAATATAAATATAGGAGGGTGTCTTTGTATGAGTAAACAGCGTAATCCTAATGGAATGGGAACTTTTAAACAGCGTAAAGATGGACGGTATGAATGGCGTCAGAAAATTGATGGCCAAGAAAGGTACATATCGGCTAAAACAATGAAAGAACTAAGAGAAAAAATTAAAAAGATAACAGATCTGCCTATAATAAAAAATAAGTATAAAGTTGACGATTGGTTTCAAAAATGGCTAGAAACATATATAAAACCTCTTAAAAAAAAGGCTACATATGACCAATACAAAATAATCTATAATACTCATATTAAAACAGTTCTTGGTAATAGAAAACTATCAACTATAAAAACATATGATATACAATCGGTTATCGCCAAAATGAATGAAAAAAATTTAAGTACTTGGACAATGAAACATGCAAGGAAAATTATGAATATTGCTTTTTCTAAAGCTTTTGAAGAAAAAATAATAGCTGAAAATCCTGTTAAAAATATTGAGATACCTATAAAACAAGCCAAACCTCGTAAGACCCTTACTATGGATGAATTACAAAAATTATTTAAAGCCATGGAAAATAGTCGTTGGATATGGTCAGTAAAATTTGCTTTAGTTACTGGTTTAAGACGTGGTGAACTTCTTGCTTTGAAATGGTCTGATATTGATTGGCAAAATAAAAGAATAAGTATAAATAAATCTAATAGCGTCACAGGGTTAGGAGATACTAAAAGCAGTAAAATACATTATGTTCCACTTTCTGAAAATGCAATTCAGTTTTTAAATGAGCAAAAAGAAATGTTAAAAAAGGAATTTAATCCAATTTTATATAATGAAAACTTAAAAGGTAAGGCTTTGATATTCCCAAGTGAATCCGGTAAAATGATTCGTCCTGATTCTTATTACACACTTATAAGACGCTTTTCTATTAAAGCTGGAATAAAGGCTTCTCCTCATTGTTTTAGACATACCTTTGTATACTTAACTAGAGGAAACCTGTCTTTAAAAGATTTACAAAATATTTTAGGACATTCAGAATCAACTACCACACTTGATATTTATGGTAATATGATAAATGACAATACTAAGAAAAATATAGAACAAATTGACAATGTTTTTAATACTGTTGATGAAGAGATGGATAAAATAAAAAAAGAGAAAATAAAAAATAAAGGGAAAGTAATACCATTTAGAAGAGCAAAATAACACCCACCTTTTACCCACCTTTTTTGAAAAAGTATATAATTTATCACATATTTCAAAAAAAATTGTATAACCTATAATTCCTTTAACCAGAACGTTTTTACCTATGTCAAGAAATTTTATTATTGTAAAACATCTTGCTTCGGGAGCAAGAGGTCGCAGGTTCAAATCCTGTCACTCCGACCAAAACAATTGCACAATATAAATGCATGACCCACTAATACTCTCACTTCTTCAAGTGGAAGTAAAGAGAGGCTACGTCCCTAAATAAAGACACAACCGCTTTTTTGTTGTCATTTCTCAAAAGTACTGGCCCTGCAAAACGCAGCGAAATGAGCAAGAATGAATAAACAGCTTCATTTTTAAACTTGACATTTGTAGATTTGCTTATTATCATATACTTAATCAGTTTTTTATATCAGTAGGAAATGGAGAGAACTTATGCAATTAAATATCCTTGCCTATTTGGAACTTAATGTTTTTGCATTTGCAATTCTTCTTTTTATTTACATGGATGTTCACAGCAAAAGTCAAAAATATCTATATGAACAAAAGGTGTTTCTAATCATATTGACGTTAAATGCAGTTCTGCTCGTTTTGGACACATTGCAGTGGCTCTTAAATGGTAGACCAGGTATAACTCTGCGAGTCGTATCTATCATTATAGCGGTAGTATATTGTGCAATAACTCCACTTCCTTGCTTTTTTTGGAGCATATATTCAGATTATCAAATTTTTAGAGATGAAAAACGCATTAAGAAATTGTTCTCACTAATGGCAATCCCTTTACTCATCAATTTTGTTTTTGCATTGTTAAGCGCTTTTTACGGTCTTTCATTCGTTATAGACCAAAATAATGTTTACCACAGGGGCATTTTCTTTTATTTAATAACTGTGATCTGTTATTATTACCTTGTGTATTCAATTGTTTCCATATTTCGTAACAGAAAATTAGTTGAAAAAAAGGTTTATATCTCGCTGTTGTTATTTGCATTACCACCTTTTATTGGTGGAATCATACAGTCATTATTTTATGGGGTCTCCATTATATGGGCTTGTACTGCTTTCTCTATTATGATTATTTTTATTAATATTCAAAATAATCAATCATATACAGATGATCTAACCAAGCTTTACAACCGCAGACAATTTAATAATTACATGAGGGAATGGGTCCAAAACGGTAAGAGTAGTTCCGTACTAGGCATCATCATGATTGATTTGGATTCATTTAAGAAAATAAACGACTCTTGGGGACACCTCTCAGGTGATACGGCACTTGTAGAGACCGGAAAAATTCTTAAAAGCAATTTTAGAAATGAGGATCTTATCTGTCGCTATGGAGGGGATGAGTTTATCATCGTTCTAAAAGTCGAAAAGATGAATGATTTGATTGACGCAGTAAAAAGATTAAAAGAAAGTGTTGAAAAGTTTAACAAGCGTAAGAAATTTCCTTATTCTATAAACTTCAGTATAGGCTTTGACATATTTGATCGTAAATCTGGCATGACAGTTCAGCAGTTCATGAGACATGTAGATCATCTAATGTATGTTGATAAGAAGCAAAAGAAATCCATCAAATTTTAACATATGTAATCCATTAGATCAAAAGGCACCTTAATATAAGTATGTATCCATAAGAACTTTTAGGCTTTCTGATAGCAATTTCAGAAAGTCCATTTTTTTAGAACGTTTCTAAAAATACTCATATGCAAATCATTTTGATGTTATACTTAAAATGAGGTGATATATAAATGCTTAAAAACATTAAAGGCGCTATTTTTGATATGGATGGCACTCTTATTGACTCGATGTGGATGTGGGAAAACATTGATGAAAAGTATTTGGCAAGAAAAAAGCTAACTGTTCCTCCAAGTTTAAAAAATGATATAGAACATATGAGCTTTTATGAAACTGCCGAATATTTTAAAAGTAAATTTAATATTTCTGATAGTATAGAAGAAATTCAAAAAGAATGGTATGATATGGCTATTTATGAATATTCCCATAATATCTCACTTAAACCAGGAGCTAAAGAGTTTTTGCTTTTATTAAAGAAAAAAGGTATTAAAATAGCTTTAGCTACAAGCAATTATAGGGAAATAACAAACATATGTCTCAAAAAGAATAAAATATATGATTTATTTGACTCAATAATTACAGGCGACGAAGTTTCAAAAAGTAAGGCTTTCCCTGATATATATATTTGTGCTTCCCAAAAGTTAAATTTAAATTCAAAGGATTGTGTAGTCTTTGAAGATGTTTTGTGTGCTGTTAAAGGTGCAAAATCAGCAGGTATGACTGTAATAGGTGTACATGACCTATATTCGGAATACCAATGGAATGAAATAATAAACTATTCGGACATGCATATATCTAATTATAACGAATTAATGGAGGCAATATAGTTTTCATTTTTAAGCACCTTATTGAATATACTAATATAAAAGTACTTAAATGAGGAGATTTAAAATGCTAGCTTTTCTATTCCTTCTAATTATAGCAGGAAATGCTGTTATTCTATACAAATTTAACGATAAGGTATCAATCCAGAGAAGACAAATACTTTCTTTAAAGTATGAAAATGATGATTTAAAGTCAAAATTATCAAAACAAACTCCCAAGAAAATAGACATTAAATACGTCACTCCTCAATTTTTAAATGCAGTAGTTACTATAAGTGGAACTCTTCATCTTTCACCTATTTCAAACTCCAGCATAGTTAATACTTTAAAAGAAAATACTTCTTTAAAAATTCAAGATAGTGCCCAAATTCAAAGTCAACTTTGGTATGAAGTTTTTTTGCCTGGAGACAACAGGCTGAATTCTAAAGGATGGATAAAGTCCAATTATATAAGGATAATTGAATAAAGCCCTTCATTACTTAAAACTAGGGCTTTTCAACATTTCTATAATAATTTGATAACTCCATCTAAATATTCGGGAACACCTTTTATTATATCTTTTTTGCAGCAGTACTTTAAATCATCATACAAATCTAGCTGTTGTATCCTTTTGTAGTGAGATGCATTTTGTATAAATCCTACAATATCTGGATTTTTTTCATAAACATATAATGCAGTTTTAGATATATCTGTAAGCTCTACCTCTGTCTTTTCCAATATGCACTTTATTATATAGCCGCTGCATATAAAATCATCCATAGAAAATTGACCGCTTGTTCCAGAATTAACTATTGTTACATCATTTCTTAAACTTACCAGTTTATCTGCCACTTTAGCTCCATTTATAAGTGCTCCTATTAACATATTTTTTGCTGCAGTACTTCTTTTGATTGCTCTAGTTCCATTAGTTGTAGTCATTATAAGAATTTTGTCTTTTACAACTTCTCTAGTATACTCAAGTGGCGAATTCGAGCAATCAAATTCTGGTATTTTTAATGCATTTCTCTCTCCTCCAAGTATATATTTTTCCCTATCTCTCCCTGCTATTTCTAGAGCTTCTTCTACAGTTAGAACAGGTATCACTGCCTTACATCCATTGTCCATAGCAGTAGTAATTACTGAAGTTGCCCTAAGCATGTCCACTATCACTACAGACTTATCCTCAATTTTCTCATTTTTTATATCATCTGCTGATATTATTACATCTATCTTCAATTTTCAATTTCCTCCCCTAAAAGTAACCACACATTATTTTCAACTCAACTTTTACACATATAAAATTTTAACTTAATATAAAAAACTTATGAAGCAATTTTTTTAGTTGAGAATTGAGAGTGGACAATTGACAGTAAAGGATGATTTTTAGCTATCGCAAAAAATCTTTAAATTTATAGAATCATCAATGTTTTGCTTTAGCAAAACGAGACTTCAAAAATTTAATCAAAGATTTTTTGCAATATAACGGAAAAAAATCCACATTAACTGCCAACTATCAATTGTCAACTGTCAACTCAAAAAGCTTTGCTTAGCCATATTTTTAAACTGTGAAAGTTGAATAATTAACTATTTCCATAATATATTCCCTGATAAATGTCCCTATCCTTCATAGTTTTATCTATGTCATTTAGAACTTCCCACTTTTTAAGACTCCATTTAGGTCCTATAAGTAAATTTCTAGGCGCATCTCCAGTTAACCTGTGAATTACAATATCCGGCCGGGTATTTGACAGTGCTGAACATATTACATCTACATAGTCTTCTTGACTCATAAGCTTCAACTGTCCTTCATTATACAATTTTACAAGAGGAGTATGTTCCATTAAGTGAAGCAAATGAAACTTTACTCCCTGTATATCCTGAGTTGATACGTATTTTACTGTATTCATCATAATGTCTTTATTTTCATAGGGCAGTCCCATTATTAAATGAACTACCACTTCAATTCCTATTTTTCTTAAATTTTTTACAGATCTTTCAAAGGTTTCTAATTTATATCCCCTGTTTATTTTTTCTGCTGTAAAATCATCTGAACTTTGCAGGCCAAGCTCTACCCAGGTATAAATTTTATTATTAAATTTTTCAAGTAATTCCAGTACATCATCTCCAAGACAATCAGGTCTAGTAGCTATTGCAAGACCAACTACACCTTCTTGATTTATAGCTTCCTCATATTTCTGATTTAGTATTTCTACAGGAGCGTAGGTATTTGTATACGCTTGAAAATAGGCTATATACTTTCCATCTTTCCACTTCTTATTCATCATTTGCTTTATACCCTGAAATTGACTTGATATAGATACATTCCTATTTCCTGCAAAATCCCCGGATCCTTTTTCACTGCAAAATATACATCCACCTGTACTTATAGTGCCGTCTCTATTAGGACAAGAAAATCCTCCATCCAAAGATATCTTAAATACTTTACATCCAAATTTTTTCCTCAAATAATAATTCAAACTATAGTACGTTTTGTCTCCCCACAGCATTCTAACCCTTCATCCTCTCAATCTTCCAATAAATAATACATTGTCATTATATCACAATATTACATTTTAACTGCTTTAAAATTCTTTAAGCTTAACTTCCACTTACCAATTAGTTTAGAAAGTGATTCACTACTATTATTTTTTGATATAACATCAAAGTTTAATATATCTTCATCAAAAGAGGAAAAAACTACATCCACTTTATCAAGAGGAAATTTTTCTTCAAACTTGTAATCCACTATATCTCCTGAATTTGCCTTATAGAGCCTTATACAATGGCCTATATTTGCATTTGTATATTGTGCCATAACAAATTTTTCATCTTGAGAAAATGTTACAAATTCTACTTTAGAATCCTTTAGAAGATCTAAAGTAGTTATATTTTTACCTACTGTTTTCTCAACTTCACCCTTTTTCCCACCTTCTTCTCCATCCTTGCCGTCACCACCATTACCCTGCTGTCCATCAGAATCCTGAGATTGTGCTGACATGCTTTCATCTATTTTTATTACACCTATATATGAATCTTTGTTATAAGTAACCATTGCCATATTGTCTCCCGTATAGGAAAAATCAATTATACCAAAGTTGTTTTTTGGTACAGCAGCCTTATCTATATTTACCTTATCATCTTTTGGGAATACATAATTAGGTACATTTGTTATGTCTATTACTACATTTGTCTTTACATCATTTTTATTTCTCATTTTTATTTTATCTTTTTCAATAAATGCTTCCCTATCCACAACATCACTAGTCTTATTAATCTTATAATCATTACCTTCCTTTACTACTTTTATAGAATATTCATCTAACACTGCAAAAGGTTTGCTTAAATCTACTCTTGCCACCTTTACCTTAAATTGACCTGATTTTCCAATTTCACTGCTGTCACTTAAACTATATCCAACAATTTTTAGATTTTGATTTTCACTCTTTATGGGACTTTTTAGGAGTTCTTTGGAATATAATTTTTTAATATTTTCAACATCACTTTTCATGAGATATTTCATATAAGTATCTACTGTATTGCCTGCTGCTTTCATATCGAAACTTTCATTTGACTCTTTAGTATCTTCTTTTTTATTCAAATTGCATCCGCATATTAAACTACAAGAAAAAATTATAAGTAATATGGTACAAATTATGCTTCTTTTTCTCATATACTTCCTACTCTCAGTTTTTACCCTGTAGTAGAAATTCACCTCCTTCTATTAAGTTAAGTCATTTACAAAGAAATAACTGCTCATCATGCCAACCTATTTTTTTAATGCCTTAACTAATTTACTTAAATTTTATTTTTCCCGTAAATAAAATTTTAATTTATAATTCATTATTTTTATATGTTATTTATATATTTATATATAGGACATATTTATTTGATGGCTGCCTTTTCGGAAAAGTGGACATAAGTAAAATTAAAAATTATATTACTGGAGGGATATTTTTGAGTAAAGAAATTGTTTTGATTTTCCAAGTAGCCGCTGTATTTATAGGTACAATAGTTGGTGCTGGCTTAGCATCAGGACAAGAAATAAGCCAATTTTTCACCCAATATGGTTACAAAAGCTTCATAGGTATATTGATCTGCTGCATTGTATACATAGTAATGTCAATTATAATAATTAACATAAGCAAAAAATATAGGTTAAATTCTTATGATGGCCTCATATCCCTAGTAAGTCCTGGCTTTTTGGGCATAGTCACCAATTCCTTAACTACTTTTTTCTTAATTGGTGGATCAGCTATAATACTTGCTGGAAGTGGTGCCCTAATTCATCAATACTTTGAAGTATCACGATGGATAGGTATACTATTTATGATATTTATAGCTATAATTATATTATTTAGAGATACTAAAGGCCTGCTCGAAATAAATTCAGTCATAGTTCCTTCACTTATACTAGTAATAGTAACCTTATTTATATTGTATTTAGCTTTTTATAAAAATCTAAATATATCTAGCTTAAAAAACATAAACTGTTGTAAACAGAGCTGGCTTTTCTCTTCATTAATCTATTCAGGCTTTAATATGCTATCTTGCAGCGGCGTTTTAGTACCTTTAAGTCTTTCCATAAACAAAAAGAAAAATCTTATTGCAGGTTCTATTATAGGCTCCTTAATCCTTACAATATTGGTTTTTATAATAAACTTCATGCTAATTTTGAATATACCCTATATATTCAAATATGAAATTCCCCTCCTATACATAGCCAATCGTTTTGGAAAAATATTAGAAATAGTACTGCTTGCTATAATTTGGTTAGAGATGTTTTCTACAGAGGTATCTAATATATATAGTGTAGGAAAGAATTTTGAAGAAGTATTTAATATAACCTATAAAAGATCAGTAATTATAATAATATTAATTACAATTCCTGTATCACAAATTGGTTTTGTAAAACTAATTTCATTTTTATATCCCGCTTTTGGTTTAGTAAGTCTTATATTTATAGTACAATGTATTATTTTTTATCTTAGAAATTATAATAAATGAATTACTCCTTTATGTTATAATTAAAAAGCTATAATCACATTGATTTTTAATTATCTAAACTTTAAAGGAAGTGCTGTTATGCAAAACTATTTGGAAAATTGCATCTTATGTCCTAGATCCTGCAAAACAAACAGATTAAAAGATGCAACTGGCTTTTGCAATGCTGGCAAAAATGTAAAAATAGCCAAAGTATCCTTACATAAATGGGAAGAACCCTGCATTTCTGGTATTAATGGTTCAGGAACTATATTTTTTTCTAATTGTAATCTAAGATGTGTTTTTTGCCAGAATCACACTATAAGTGCTGAAAACATAGGAAAAGAAGTATCCATAAAAAGGCTTAGTGAAATTTTTCTAGAACAACAAGATAGAAATGCTCACAACATAAATTTAGTTACTCCAACCCATTATATTCCACAAATAATTGAAGCCCTAGATATAGCTAAATCAAAAGGTCTTCAGCTGCCAGTATTATTCAATACTAACAGCTATATAAATGCAGCTACTTTAAAAGACCTGAAAGGATATATAGATGTGTATCTTCCTGATTTAAAATATTTTAATAACAAATATGCCGTTAAGTATTCTCATGCCCCCAACTACTTTAGTTATGCTTCAAAAGCCATAGAAGAAATGTTTAATCAGGTAGGCACTATAAAATTTGATAAAAACGAAATGGTGACAAAAGGAGTTATAATACGACACCTCATGCTGCCCGGTTTATTATTTGACTCAAAAAAAATAATAGATTATATATACAGTACCTTTGGAGATTCAGTCTACATAAGCATAATGAATCAATATACACCTATGTATAATTCTTATAAGTTTCCTGAAATAAATAGGCCTTTAAATCCAAAGCACTATGATTCATTTATAAATTATTGTCTATCTCTAGGGATAAAAAATGCATTTATTCAAGAGAGTACAAGTTCTTCTAAAAGTTTTGTACCTGACTTCAACTTAGAAGGAATTTAAATTAAAAATTGGCTAGAATAGAATCCCTGTTCCTATCCCAGCCAATTTGACCACATTTTGTATTTGCCTAGTTGTGTCCTAAATGTTCATCTTTAATTTCAAATTAAAGTTTTATTTCAAGCCTATCCAATTTAGCAATTATCTTTAAACTTTTAATCTCAATAGTTTCTGTCCTTATACCACTTCTACTACTAATAAGAAGCACCTTATTACTATCCAGCTTCTTTATCTGTCTTAATTTTCTTTCTCCACTATACTCTACTAGATATATGGAGTTGTTATAAATTTCTCCTGTACTATGTACAAAAACTAAATCTCCCCTTTGTATTCTAAATCCTTCCATATCGTCACTCTCTACTTGCAAATACATAACTTTATCCTGAGCATATCCTTCTATTTTATTGTCAATCAACGGAAGCTGTCTAAATCCTATTACTGTTCTCATATCATATTTATAAATGGGTACCTTTTTTAAAACAGATCCAAAAGCTTCACTCCAAACGTCTTGTACTTTCTCCTTCTTAGCTATTGGAGAAAATTTGGGAGTTTTATCTTCTTTATATACTTCCTCTTCAAAAGACATAGTTATATCATTTATACTTTTACCTAATATTTTTGAAAGTTTATCAATTATGTTTTGATTTACTATTCTCTTTCCAGATTCCGCTTCATTTATAAATCCCTCTGAAACTCCTAGCTTTTTAGCCAGCTGTTTCTGACTAATACCCAATTCAGTTCTTGCTAATTTTATTTTTTGTCCTACTCTATTCATTTTCTCCTCCTAATTTAATAGATAATGATAATTTTTCTCCTAACGTCAGAAAATATTAAAATTATAGATTTCCTAATGCAAGAAGAAATTCATTATTTGAACTTTAACCTTTCTATATACTTTCCTCTTTTAAAAGTTTATAACTCAATTGTATTATAAATTCACTGTCCATAGAATTAAATATTGTCACTTTTCCTACTTTATTCTTGTTGTTTTTTATATGGTATTTAACAAGCTGTCTTTTAAGTTGCTCTACGGTACCCTTGCTTCCATCTATTATAGGGATGTCCTCATTTAAAATTTTACGTATGCTTTTCTTTATAAACGGGTAATGAGTACATCCTAATACCACTGCTGCAATTCCTTCATCTTTTAGTGAATTTAGCTTTTCTTTTAAATAGCCTTCTACTTCCTCTCCTTCTGTCTTACCCTGTTCAATAAGTTCTACTAAACCAGGACATGGAAGTGGTTGTATCGATGATCTACTCTCATACTTTTTCATGAGATTACTAAACTTTCTTTCTGAAAGGGTCATCGTAGTTGCCATTATTACTATCTTACCTTTTCTATTAAATTCTACTGCCGGTTTTAAAGCTGGTTCTATGCCTATTATAGGCATAGATTTGCTATATTTTTTTCTCAAATCTATTATTGCTGCACTAGTTGCAGTATTACAAGCCACAACCAACGCCTTTATATTCTTTGTTAATAGAAGTTCTACTGCATTAAAAGTAAGTCTTTTTACCTCTTCTGCAGTTTTTACCCCATAAGGAGCCATTTTAGAATCTCCAAAATACACAAAATCTTCATTTGATAAGATTTTAACTGCTTCTTTCAAAACACTTATTCCACCTATTCCAGAATCAAAAAAACCAATAGGTCTATCTTCTAAATCCACTCTATCACCTCATTATTCTAATCAAAAAACTTTCTATGTTCATTATATATTATACATTTAAACTATACAAAAAAAATCTAAAAAACTAAATTATGAGTATAATTAATCGTTTAAATCTACAACATAAGTATGTTATAAATTTCTTGCTTTCTTATTAATATTGCAATTACAATTATAAATTCCTTCAAAATTCTATTGACATATATCAATATTAATTATAAAATCATAGATATATAAAATTGAGTTATTAAAATAACGAAAGTAGCAATTTATTAGGTGTAAAAATATTAGAGTATTAAAAATTAGATACTCTTCTAATTATTTATAGGAGGAATGGAATTATGTTAAAAGATCTAGTGTATGTAGTGCCTAAAGAAACGCACTCAGAGGAAAATTTAAAGAAAATGCTAACTGCACATTCAGAAATAAAATTTGTGTCCCTTATAGGTATAGATCTTTCTGGTAACAACACTGATGAGAAAATCCCTATTGAGGTATTTTTAAAAGATATAAATGGCTTTTTAAATGGGGCAATTCAAACTGATGGTTCATCTGTAGTTCTTCCAGGGATAGCAACTCTAAACAACGCAAAAGTAGATATGTTGCCTGATCTTGATGTAAATTGGTATATAGAATACAATGAAGAAAATGTTGACCTTGAAACAAATAAGCCTGTTGGGACACTGAGAATTCCTTGTTTCCTATATCATGAAAACAAAGCAGTAGATTCTAGATACGCACTAAAAAATTGTGTAGAACATTTCAAATCAAATCTCTTAGACTTATTTAAGAAATACCCAAGTACCATATCATCTTTCGGAATAAAATACGAGGATATAGATGATGTAATTGCTACTTGTGCTACAGAACTAGAATTTTGGGTAATGACACCTAACGATAAAGCACACACTGAAGAATTATTCACATCTCAGGAACTTCAAGAACAATATTGGACTAGAACAAAAGGTATAGTAAAAACAGCCTTAGAGAAAACTCTATTAAATATGAACTTATACGGTTTAAAGCCTGAAATGGGACATAAAGAAGTAGGCGGTGTAAAAGCTAAAGTAGATAAATCAGGAAGTTTCAATCATGTAATGGAACAATTAGAAATAGACTGGAAATACTGTACTGCTGTTCAAGCAGCAGATAATGAATTACTTGTAAAGAATATAGTTGAAGAAACTTTTAGAAGCAATGGATTAGATGTTACTTTTCTTGCTAAACCTATTGAGGGAGTAGCCGGAAGCGGTGAACATACCCATATAGGAATAGCATTAAAGCTTAAAAATGGCAAAGTTATAAATCTATTTTCTTCTACTAAAGAACACTTCTTAAGTATTTTTGGATATGCTTCTGTAATGGGAATACTTAAAAACTACGAAGTTATAAATCCTTTTGTTTCTAACACTACTGATTCCCTCAGAAGATTAAAACCTGGATTTGAAGCACCTATATGCATAGTAACTTCCCTAGGTCACTCTGCAGAAATTCCTTCAAGAAACAGAACTGTACTTATAGGAGTTATAAGAGATTCTGCAAATCCTTTAGCTACAAGATTTGAATTAAGAGCTCCAAATCCTCATACAAACACCTATTTAGCTGTAACTACATTATATTTAGCTATGATGGACGGAATAAAATATGCAGTTACAAATGGAAAAACAGAAGATGACTTATTAGCAGAACTTTCCAAAAAAGCTGAAGATGATGCAGATTATTTGGAAAAAGGAAGAGCATACAGAAGTGAGGAAAATGTATTTGAATCCTTTACTGATGAAGAAAGAGTAAGATTATTTGGTACAGCCCCTGCAACTGTATATGAAAATCTCAGTGCTCTTGATAAATACCCAGAGAAAAAAGCTGTCCTAACTGCAGAAGGTGTATTAGACGAGAATTTAATAAACAGCTTTAGATTAGGGGCTACAACTAGATGGCTAATAGAACTAAATCATAGAATATTAAATGATTACTCCAATGAAATAAGAGATTGTAAAATGTTACATTCTATAGATAAAGCTTTAGATCTAGATGTAGCTAATTGGCAAAAAATAAATGATTTAAGATATTACTTGATGAAAGATTCATATTCTAATAAAAGCTTGTTTACTAGAATAAAACTTGCATCAGAAGCTGGAGATTACGAAGAAGTATCTAACCTTCAAATAGAAGCTGAAGAAAAAATTAGTGAACTCAAAGATTTATACTCAAGTTATAAGAAAAATTTATTAGATATTTAAATATTAAGAAGGTAGTAAACTTAAAGTTTACTACCTTCTTAATCAAATTATATTAAAAATCCCTTAAAGGAAAATTTCTTATAAGTGCTTCCTTTCTATTGTTTATAGGTTTCCAAAGTGCTATTCTATCTATTCGAGCCATTTTATAAATTTCATCTTTTTTACCATTATTACAAGCTGAAACGTACTCCTTGGATGTCAATTCCTTAATGGAGTAATTCGTATTTGCAAGTACAGTATGTAAGCCCCCATTGTTCCCATTATCTCTAACATCAAACTTATAAAGTTTTAAAGTTTCATTTATCTGTCTTGCAAGCCTTATTACATATCCTTTATTTTCTACCTTTAAATTAACAGACTTACAAGATTGATTAAAACAAATAGATTCATTCACTTTTACTTTAAACTTCTTATAAGGTTTTAATATATCAGAAACAATCTTAGTAAATTTCTCTATATCTGGATTTTCCACAGCTCCAAGAGTTATATGTAAAGGCGGTATATTTTTATACAATCTATACTTTCTACATATATTTCTCTGTATATGCTCAATATAAGAATAGGAATCTTTATCAAACAAAGCTACTAAATAATATTTCATTATTTTCTCAATCCCCCAAATTAATTTTACAAAAATGTATAGTATGTAACTAACATTATATCACATAATTATAATTCTTATAGCATCAAAAATTACCAGTAATTATAAGTATATAAACTACGTCTAAGTGTAAAAATACTAATGTTATCAAATTTACAAAAAGAAAGAGGTGACATCCTGCTTTAAAATATATTTATCTTTTAAAAGCAGGTATATTATGAATAATACTGAAAATAATAGTATTGGATGTATAGTAAACGAATGCAGATTTCATGCAAAGAATACAAATTATTGCACTCTCAACAAAATACAAGTTACAAAGCATGAATCTATGGCTAAAGACGTACAATGTACTGACTGTGGTAGTTTTATGAAACAAGAATAATTATTCTCCACAGTATCTACCTGAAACAATAAAAACTTAAAACAATTACGCCAGCCCAGCTTTTAAATTAAAGCTGGGCTTTAATTTAAAAAATAATTAATTTCATTTATATTATAATTTAAGAGTATCCTTCATATTTTCAAATTTTATGTTAAAATAACACAAAATTATGATATAATAAATTTTGTGTAATATGAATTAAATTTGAGATTTTCTAAACTTTATATAAATATAAATTTGTGATAAGGATGGATACGTGAATGGATAAATTGGTAATTAATGGTGGAAGGCCTCTTTCCGGTTCTATAGAAATTAACGGTGCAAAGAACGCTGCTGTAGCAATATTACCGGCATCAATAATGGCCAGTAAAGGATTATGCTCAATTGATAATATACCTAATATAGAAGACGTCCACTGCATAGAAAGAATTCTTGAAAGTTTAGGCTGCGAAATAAAAACAGGTAAAAATTCAGTAGTAATTAATAGTACTACTATAAATAGTATAGATGCAAACACCGATGACGTACGAAAAATGAGAGCTTCTTATTATCTCATAGGCGCACTGCTGGGCAGATTTAAAAAAGCTAGGGTTGAACTACCAGGAGGATGCCCTATAGGGGTTAGACCTATAGACCAACATATAAAAGGATTTGAAGCTTTAGGTGCCCAAGTTAAAATTAAACACGGTTGCGTATTAGTAGAAGCTAAAAATTTGATTGGAACAAATATATTTTTTGACGTAGTAAGCGTAGGAGCCACTATAAATGTAATGTTAGCTGCTGCTCTTGCAGAAGGCGTAACTACTTTAGAAAATGTGGCAAAAGAACCCCACGTGGTAGATGTAGCAAATTTCTTAAATAGCATGGGAGCAAATATAAAAGGTGCAGGCACTGATATAATAAGAATAGTAGGGGTTAAAGAACTAAAAGGTTGCTCCTATAGTGTTATACCAGATCAAATAGAGGCTGGTACATATATGATTGCAGCAGCAGCCTGCGGTGGAGAAGTAGTTATCCAAAATGTTATACCTAAGCACCTAGAGTCTATATCTGCAAAGCTTATAGAAATGGGAGCTGAAGTAATAGAAGATGGCGATTCTGTTACTGTAAAATCAAGTGGAAAATTAAAGGGCGTAAATATAAAAACCCAACCTTACCCTGGATTTCCTACAGATGTACAACAACCTTTAAGTACTCTTCTAACCGTAGCAGAAGGAAGAAGCATTATAAATGAAAGTATATGGGAAAGTAGATTTAAACATGTAGATGAGCTCAAAAAAATGGGTGCCAATATTAAAGTAGAAGGTAGAACTGCCATTATAGATGGCGTAAGTAAGCTCAGTGGAGCTATTGTAAAAGCAACAGACTTAAGAGCTGGTGCTGCAATGGTTATAGCTGGCCTTATTGCCGAGGGCACTACGGAAGTTTTGAGTATTAAGCACATTGATAGAGGATACCCCAATATAGAAGATAAATTTAGAGCTTTAGGTGCCGATATAAAAAGAGTATCTTATTCTGAGTAATATAAATATTATTTAATAGGGAGATTTATTATGATTTTTTGTCCTTTATACAGCGGCAGCAGTGGAAATTCCATATTTATAGCATCTGATAATGCTAAAATTCTGATAGATGCAGGACTTTCTGGTAAAAGTATAGAAAATGCTCTTTTAAAAATTGGACATAAGCCAAATGACATAGACGCTATACTAGTTACACATGAACACAGTGACCATATTAAAGGTGTAGGTGTGTTATCTAGGAAATATGATATACCTATATATGCAAATACCCTTACCTGGAAAGCCATGTCAAAATCTATAGGCAAGATAAAAGAGCATAATATTAAAATAATTTATGACAATTATATAAATATAAAAGACATGGACATAGTAAGTTATAGTATATCCCATGATGCTGCAGATCCTTATGGATATGCAGTTAACTGTAAAAACAAGAAAGCATGTGTAGCAACAGACTTAGGCTTTATATCAAATGACATCAAGGATATATTAAAAGATTCAGATTTAATTCTTTTAGAAAGTAACCATGATGTAGAAATGTTAAAGTTCGGACCTTATCCTTATGATTTAAAAAGGAGAATTCTAAGTAAAGTAGGTCATCTATCTAATGATGACTGTGGAATGGTCATCCCAGACATTTTAAATGGAAAGTTCAAAAGAATTATTTTAGGACATTTAAGTAAAATAAATAATTATCCTGAATTGGCTTATGAAACTGTAACAAATAGTTTAAGAGAATGCGGCATTAAATTAAATACTGATGTAAGCATATCCATGGCAAGACGTGATCAGCCCAGCAATTATATAAGATTTTAAAAGTATGGGAAGATTTTATACAGTTAATTTTGTCTTGTGAAAACCGTCAGGAGTGATATTAAAATGGAAAGAGAAACTACATATTGCTGTGATCATCATGTTGACATAGCCTTTGATAACTTTTTGGTTGATAATGAAACTTTTCCCTATTTGGTGAATATAACAGGTCATAAGTGTACTTATTGCAACAAAGAAGCCACTTACGCCTTAAAATCAAGACCTTAAAAAGGAATTGCAAAATATAATAATTTTTATTATAATACGTCAGTATAGGTTTTTTATTAAAAAGATTTTTAACTTAGACAAAATATTTAAAATAGAAGATAAGTACAGTAGGTTTTAGACAAAGGCTAACATTGTATTAATACTAAGTATTAATACTAATTGGTCCTTAAATTAAAACACCTATATGTTTATCTGTAGTTTGAAGGGAGGTACTGCTGTAAAAAATATATGCAGCAGGATAAAGTATGAGTTTGTATGAAGATTGGACAAATATGGTTGTAAATTTTGTAAAGGCAAAAGGTGAAGCTGCCTTTTGGAAAGAATATGGCTCAATTGAAAAAAATATTTATACAAAAATTTTATCTGAACATGAGGGCACTATAGATGGAGCTATAAAAGATTTAGCAAAAAAATTTGAAACTTCAGAAGTATTTTTTATGGGATTTTTGGATGGAATAAATGATAGTCTTGAAAAACCTTTAGTTCTTGAAGACTTAAAGGTAGATTCAAAAATTTCTGTAGAAATTAATTTTGAAAAATTGTACTTTAATATGTTAGATGCCAAAGCTGATTACCTGTATGATCTTCCCCAGTGGGAGTCTATATTTTCAAATCAAAAAAGAAGAGAAATACATAAAAAATGGGTTTCTTCTAAAACCGTAGTAAATAAAACTAAGGTTGGTAGAAATGATCCTTGTCCATGCGGCAGCGGTAAAAAATATAAACAGTGCTGTGGCAAAAAATAAGCATATGATTTTCATGTTTAATTTGGAGTAAGCTTTTTAAAGTTTGCTCCATTTTTATTATTATATTTATCCCATAGCTGTAATATAAGCAAACTCCGTCTGAACCTAAGAATCATTTGATATATTATCGTAAAATAGAACTTAATTTTTCATAAAGGAGGATTTTTAAATATGAAAATTAAAAGTAAAAAAATCACACTCATAATTTCAATTTTAGCAATTGCTTTTTTTACATTTATTTATTTTAATAGCCCACTCAAGTCTAATAAAAATTACCCCATAGTCACCGGGTCATTTATCCAGTTAGATCTCACTCAAAATTGGTCAGATAGTGATTGGAAGAAGGAACTAACCTATCTAAAACAAAACAAAATGAAGTATTTGGTGCTATCCGGTGTCTCCCAAACTAATGGAAACATTACTAAAATTTCATATAAAAATTCAAACACAAACTACCCGAAATTATATCCTAACGTTGATCCTGTGGATTTATGCTTAAAAAATGCTGAAGAATTGAACATGAAAATTTTTATGGATACCAACTATAACAATGAGTGGTGGCAAATATCTCCGGAAAACTCAGCCTGGCTAAATTCTCAAATGGAAAGAAGCAGTCTTATAGCTGATGATTTATATAAGAATTATCACCGCAAATATCCTAATGCTTTTTATGGATGGTACTTTCCCTATGAAGTAGACAATGCTAAATTTAATAAATTCAATAAATATGACTGTCTAATAAACGCTATAAATGTTCACCTTAAAACTCTTAGTGAAAGAAAAGAGCGTCTTCCTATTTTATTATCGCCTTTTATGAATTCATCTGCAGGTACTGCCAAAGAATATGAATCAGATTGGAAATATGTATTTTCAAAAACAAACTTTAAAAAAGGAGATATATTTTGCCCTCAAGATTGCATAGGCAGTGGTAGGCTAAAACTAGAAGAGGTTAATTCATGGTATACTGCCCTTAGAAAGGCTGTTGACAGCAAACCTGGTATGTTATTTTGGGCCAACACTGAAAACTTTGATTATGCAAATAACTCCAGTGCACCTTTAGACAGGTTTTTAAAACAACTCACTTTGGAACAACCCTGCGTAGATAATATAATATGTTTTTCTTACAGCCATTATTATAGTCCAAATAATATAGACAGCGGCTTTAATAAGGCATATTCTTATTATGTAAAAAAAGGCAAGCTTCCTATAGAAAAATTAGATATTCCTCAAAATTTAACTGTATCAACTATAGAGAAAAATAAGTTTAAAATAGCTTGGTCAAGCCCTAAAAACTCTAATAATATTTGCGGCTATGAGATTTACAGAAACGGTACCCTAATTTCTCGTATTATGACTCAAAGGAAATATGGAGGTAACCCCAAATATTTTACTAAAGTTATTACAGATATACCTCTGCTACGAGAAGATACAAACCATTGTACTTATGAGGTAAGATCCTTAGGTTTTTCAGGCAATGTATCAAAACCTTCAAAGCCTGCAGTAGTTGCAGTGGATTCTATAAAAAAACTTCCTAACTTGCTTTCAAGGAATTGTACTTATACCTTGCTTCCCATGCCCCACGAAAATTACAATGACGCAACACTTAAAAAACTTACTGACGGAAAGTTTGCTTCTGTAAATTCAGTAAAAGACAAAGCTTTGGTAGGTTGGTACACTAAACCCATAGATATAACTATAGATCTAGGAAGCTCAAAACAAGTGGAACAATTCATGGTAAGTTATTTTAGAGACACAATTTCTTGGTCTGAACTTCCCGATAGAGCTTCTATTGCCGTATCTGAAGATGGTGTAAGTTTTACACCTGTAGGACTTTTTAGGATTCCTTCTGTACCTTTTTCAGACAGATATGGTTCCAAATATCCCCTATATTTAACTCTGTCTAGACCTATAAAAGCAAGATATATAAAGCTAACTTCTGTTACTAAACCTAATTATTATACTTTTATAGATGAATTTGAAGTGCGAAGTAATTAAAAACACCTCTGTACATATGTTTAATATGAATTTTTCGTTTGCATACCTATTATATTATTGTATAATATAATAGAATGTGACTAAATAACGATTCCTAAGCATCAGATAGAGTTAAAACTCCCTCTGATACCAAGAACCTATTTATATAGTTCATACTAATCTTAAAAACTGTGTATTCAGTTAATCCAATATTTTAAAGCAGTTATGAAAATTTAAAATACAATGTACCTATGGAGGAAAATTTATGGAAACCACATTGATAAGATCTCTTTATAGAGAAACTGAAAAATTTGTAAACAAAGATATTAAAATTTCAGGCTGGATTAGAACCCTAAGAGATTCTAAATCATTCGGCTTTATAGAATTAAATGATGGATCATTCTTCAAAAACATCCAAATAGTCTTTGATGAAAAATTGACTAACTTTAAAGAACTAACAAAATTAGCTATCAGTTCATCATTGTCTATAGAGGGCACCTTGGTTCTTACACCTAATGCAAAGCAGCCTTTTGAAATACAGGCCAAGAAAATAACATTAGAAGGTAATTCATCTTCAGACTACCCTCTTCAAAAGAAAAGACATACTTTAGAATATCTTAGAACCATCGCTCACTTGAGATCAAGAAGCAATACTTTTTCTGCAGTATTTAGAGTTCGTTCTATAGCAGCCTATGCAGTTCATAAATTCTTCCAGGAAAGAGGATTTGTATATGCAAATACACCTTTAATAACTGGAAGTGACTGTGAAGGTGCTGGAGAAATGTTTAAAGTAACTTCCATGGATTTAAATAGCATTCCTAAAAAGGAAGATGGCAGCGTAGACTTTTCAAAGGATTTCTTTGGTAAAGAAACAAACTTAACTGTAAGTGGCCAATTGTCAGCAGAAACTATGGCTCTTGCTTTTAGAAATGTATATACTTTTGGTCCTACTTTTAGAGCAGAGGATTCAAACACAGCTAGACACGCTGCTGAATTTTGGATGATAGAACCTGAAATGGCATTTGCTGAGTTAAAAGATTATATGGATGTAGCAGAGGAACTAGTAAAATATATAATAAATTACGTGCTTGAAAATGCACCAGAAGAAATGGCCTTTTTCAATTCTTTCATAGATAAAACTTTATTTAATAGATTAGATAATGTAGCTAATTCAGAATTTGGTAGAATAACTTACACTGAGGCTGTGGATATACTAAAGAAAAGTGGAGCATCATTTGAATATCCAGTAGAGTGGGGTATTGACCTTCAAACAGAACATGAAAGATATCTAACTGAAAAAGTATTTAAAAAGCCTATATTTGTTACCGATTATCCAAAAGCTATAAAAGCATTCTATATGAGAGAAAATGAAGATGGGAAAACAGTTGCAGCTGCAGATCTTTTAGTACCAGGAGTAGGAGAAATAATTGGAGGAAGCCAAAGAGAAGAACGATATAAAGTTCTTGAAAAAAGAATAGAAGAGCTTGGACTTAATAAAAAAGATTATTGGTGGTACTTAGAACTTAGAAAATATGGAGAAACTAAACATTCCGGTTTTGGTCTTGGGTTTGAAAGAATACTAATGTACATAACTGGTATGTCTAATATACGAGATGTAATTCCATTTCCTAGAACAACTGGTTCTGCTGAATTTTAATGCACTGATTGTTAGGCATTTTCAAAAAATAACTAGTCAGTATGCTAGCCTATTTTTAACTTGTTATTTTCTTTCAAATGCCTTAAGGGGGGTAATGTTGTATGGAAAAAAGAATAGGTGTAGTTGGTATAGTAGTAAACAACCTTGAAAACTCTCCAAAAGTAAATACTATACTTCACTCTTTTTCAAATATCATAGTAGGAAGATTAGGCATTCCATACAGAGAAAGAAACGTTTCAGTTATATCAGTGATAGTAGACGGTACCTCAGATGAGATAAGTTCCATGACTGGCAAGTTAGGTAAAATGGATGGTATAACGGTAAAAACTGCTATAACTAAAAAGTAACTTTATTAAATAAGAATAAGGCTTCTAAAATTTACATAAAATTAAGGAGGTCTTATTTTTGTGTTCAAAATATCCTTACATAATAAAATTATTTTGTAAACCTTTTACTTTTGACATTAAAATTACTTTATACGAAAAATTATAAAAATTTATAAATTTTTATAATTTTTTTCATTGTAACCGGTTGCACATTGTTTCAATATTTATTAAATTTCGCTAAAATATAATATGTAGGAAAAGTCATTTTAAAAAAATTTTATAATAATTATATATAAAGAAAGGCGGCCTATACATGAATATAGTAAAATTATTTGAATTACAAGAAAATTTAAATAGCAGAATTAGAAGTAACATTTCTATAAAAAAAGATTCTTTAATTTCAAAGGAAACTCTTGCACTTCAAGTAAAGATGGCTGAACTGGCTAATGAAACCCAGTGTTTTAATTTTTGGAGTAATGATGTAACTGCAAATAATGATTTAATTTTAAAGGAGTATATAAATTCTTTAAATTTTATACTAACTCTAGGACTTGAAAAAGAATTTACTGATATTAAAATAAACGTAAAAACCAACGATGGAGATATTACCTCTCAATTCTTAAATTTATATATTGATATAAATGACTTTATCGTCTGTTCATCTAAAGATCATTACATAACTTTATTTGAAGACTTTTTAAGTTTAGGATACAGCCTAGGTTTTTCTAATAAAACTATAGAAAATGCTTTCTATTCTAAACATTCTGTTCTTATGTAAATAAATTTAACTTCTAATATTCTCAAGTGGATAGCCTTGAGAATATTTTTTACAAACAAAGTTTTAATAATATAGATCTCCTACGGTTAAACTACTGTGGGAGGCGATATAAATTGTTTGGTATACTTTATTCAATAGTAGCAGGAATAAGCATGAGCATTCAGGGTGTATTCAATACTAGATTGAGTGATAAATTAGGGTTATGGGTCACAACTACAATAGTTCAAGGCACGGGGTTTGTAATAGCCCTTATCTTAGCTTTTTTTAACAAAAAAAACAACTTGCAAAACATAGGCTGCTGCAAAAAATTATACCTTTTAGGTGGAGTTTTAGGTATAATCATAACAGTAACTGTAATACAAGGCATTAAATTTCTAGGGCCAACTCATTCTATTGCAATAATTTTAGTTGCTCAACTTGCTACTGCAGCCTTAATTGATTTTTGGGGATTGTTTGATTCCCAAAAAATAAGTTTTACAACAAATAAAATACTAGGATTGACTATGATGGTTTTAGGTATAATACTACTTAAATGGAAAAGTTAGATATTTTTAATATATTAGACTAATTAATTAAATAAATATATAATTAATACAGGATATGTTAAAAAAGTAAAGCTGCCATTTTAAGGGGGAATTTTCAATGGATTTTAAACAAATAGAAGCTTTTATAAATGTAGCCAAATTTAAAAGCTTTTCAAAGGCTGCAAATTTCAGTTTTTTATCTCAGCCTGCCATTAGTTCTCACATTTCTAGTTTAGAAAAAGAATTAAAAGTATATTTATTTGATAGGACTTCTAAAGAGGTACGTCTTACTCCTGCAGGAGAATCTTTTCTAAACTTTGCATTAGAAATTTTAGAAATCCGTGACAACGCCATATATACGTTAACTAATTTTAACGAAACTATAGCTGGTAATTTGAAATTAGCTTCTAGTACTACTCCCTGTAACACTTTAGTTCCTTCCTTAATAGAAAAATTTCATAATATACATCCTGGTGTAACCTTCGATGTATTAGAATTAAACTCTTCAAAAATAATTGATAACATAATAAAATTTAATTTTGAAATTGGACTAATAGGAGAACCTATAGACGATGAAAAAATTGAAAGTTATGAACTAACTAAAGATGAGCTAGTTATTATATCTCATCCTTCCTTTAATATTCCCGATATTATAGACATACCTTCCCTTTTTAAATACAATTTTATATTACGAGAAAAAGGCTCTGCTACAAGAAAGACATTTGAAGATACATTAACAAAGAATGGATATAGCACTTCTCACATAACTTCATGTTTAGAAGTAAATAATATAGGCTCTCTTATACAATTTGTAAGGAAGGGATTTGGTATAGCTGTAGTTTCAAAGCAAGTACTTAAAAATTATATATCCCTAGGATTGATAAAGGAAAGTACTATAAAGGATATTCCACTAACTAGATCCATATATCTTATTATAAGTTCTAAGAGATCTCTTACTCCAACAGCAAAATCATTTTTTAATTTTTGTAAAAAATGTTTTAAGATAGATTAGTATGATATAGGGGGTTTTAGGTTTCTAAATTAACTTATATAAAAAAATTATGACGTAACTTTTTTAGTTGAAAGTTGATAGTGGACAATTGACAGTAAAGGATGATTTTTAGCTATCGCAAAAAATCTTTAAATTTATAAAACCATCAATGTTTTGCTTTAGCAAAACCGGGCTATCAAAAATTTAATTAAAGATTTTTTGTAGTGAAACGGAAAAAAATCAACCTTCACTGTCCACTATCAATTGTCAACTTTCAACTAAGCAAATTGCTTCGTAATTTTTTTAAACTGCCAAAGTTGAGTTTTTAATTCTTCATTCTTAACTATTAACTATAGCACATATACTGTAATAAGCATTATAATATATTGTAATAAATTTTAAGGAGAATAATATGTTTTCCATAAAAAGCAAATTGGAACTTAACCTAAAATTATCAATGGACAAGGGATTATATAAAACTTACAGAGTTATAATAAAATGCACTTCCCTTACGGAAACTATAGAAAAGAAGGTAAAGCTGTACAACGGTAAAGTAATACGTTCAATTCCCATTATAAATTGCATATGTGCAACCTTAACTTCTCGTTCTATAAACAGAATAATAGAATTTCCTCAAGTACGTTACGTAATAAATGACTGCTGTGCTCTACTATGTGGTAATAATAGCATTCTTGCTTCAAATGGTGCAGTATTTGAGGATAACTACAAGCTCACAGGCAAAAATGTATGTATAGGGTTAATAGACTCTGGTTCTTATCCCCATCCAGATCTTTTGAATCCTAAAAATAAAATAGCAAAATTTGTGGATTTAATAAACTCATACAAATACCCCTACGATGACAATGGACATGGTACTTTTATGAGTGGAATTATGTGCGGCAGTGGTATTGAGTCCAAAGGGTTATACAAAGGTATTGCAGAAAACAGCAGTATTTACTCTATAAAAGCCTTTAATGCTCTTGGTAAAGGCTATGTATCCGATATATTATTTTCACTTCAGCTATTATTGAATGAAAGCTCAGATGAAAAAATAAAAATAATTTGCCTTCCCTTTGAACTAGATATGGATAATCATTTTATACTATCCTTATTTGAAAAAATGTTTCAAATAGCTGTTAAATTAAACATAACAATTATAGTACCATCTGGTCACCGAGGTAACCTTCAAGGCAGCATAAAAGGCATTGCCATTTTAAACAATTGTATAACTGCTGCAGGCGTTGATACAACTTTTAAAGATATTAAACCCTATAAATACTCTTCCTGCGGTCCTATTAATAAAGTTCAGAAACCTGACCTGAGTGCTGCCTGCGTAAATATATGCTCTATAAATTCAAATACACAATATATACCCCAGCGAAATGGAGCGAAATTATATCCAAAACCGCTTGAAAATCCATATGTATATTATACTGGCACCTCCTGTTCCGCGGCCTATATAAGTGGTGTATGTGCCTTAATGTATGAAAATAACCCTGAGCTCACTTTCAATGATCTAAGTTCTCTTTTAAAAATATCCTGCAACCTGCTCAACATACCAAAGTGGTGTCAAGGTTCTGGTATGTTGGATTTAAATAAATTATTGCCTTAAATAAAAATAACTACAAATGAATAGTTTTATCTATTCTTTGTAGTTTATCATTTAACAAAATATAATTTAATTCTAATAACCCTTATTTATATCTACTATGTTTACTAACTTATCTCCTGATGCATATCTTTTTAGATTATCATAAATCATATTAAATCTCCTAATATCCACTTGATCCGATACCCAAGAATTATGAGGCGTTATAGTTACATTTTCAAATTTCCAAAAAGGACTACTTTCATCTAAAGGCTCATTTTCTACTACATCTAAAGCAGCTCCTGCTATTTTCCCATTTTTTATATTTTTTATCAAAGCTTTTTCATCTAATATAGATCCTCTTGCAATGTTCACTATGTAAACTCCATTTTTCATACTTTTAAATAAATTTTCATTTACTAAATGATTAGTTTTCTTAGTATAGGGAATAGACACTACTACTATATCAGATAACTTTAACATATCTTCTACATTTTCCAAAGAGAAACACTTATCAAAATGTTCCACGTCACTGCCCTTTGTATTTAAGCCTAAAATTTTTACACCAAATGGTTTCAATCTACTTGCCGCTTCTTTAGCTATACTACCTGTACCTATAAATCCTACCGTTTTGCCCCACAACTCCAATATTCCCATATCCATTTTCCAGATCTTATTTTTTTGTTTTTCATAGAACTTCTGACTGTGTTTTAACATTTCTAATATCTTTAATACTATCCATTCTCCCATAGGTATACTATATCCACCTTTATTATTAGTCAAAATTATATTTTTCTTTCTAATATCATCCTTGGGAGCCTGATCTATTCCAACACTAAAAAGCTGTATCCATTTTAGCTTGTTCATTTTACCTATATCTAGAGTTTTAAAAGGATCATAGCATAACAAAACCTCTGCATCCTTAAATTCATCCTTATAATACAAATTGTCATCTTCAACTACTTCTATGTCATATCCTAATCTTTGTATGCCATTGATACTTTTCTTACCAAAGTCACGAGTACACAGTAATTTAATTCCCATAAGACTCACCCCTATAAAATCCACTTATTCCATAAACTTACCCATTTTTCTAAATTTATTGTACCTTTGCTCGAGTAATTCTTCTTTAGATCTTTTCCTAAGTATACCTATTTTTTCTATAAGTTCTTCTTTTATGGTGCAGGCCATTTTATCTACATCTTTTTGTGCCCCTCCTGCAGGTTCCTTTAATATTTTATCTATTATACCGTATTTTTTTAAATCTTGAGCTGTAATTTTCATAATCTCAGCTGCTTCCTTAGCTTTGGAAGCATCTTTCCATAGTATACCTGCAAAACCTTCCGGGGTTAAAATAGAATATATAGAATTCTCCAGCATCCAAACTGAATCCGCTACAGCGAAAGCAAGGGCGCCACCACTTCCACCTTCTCCAACTATTATAGATATTATAGGTACTTTTAAATTAAACATCTCCATTAGATTTTTGGCTATTGCCTCTCCCTGTCCTCTTTCCTCTGCTTCCATGCCGCAAAAGGCTCCAGGTGTATCCACAAAACATATAATAGGCCTATCAAATTTATCTGCCTGTTTCATAAGTCTTAATCCTTTTCTATATCCATCAGGCTCTGGCATACCAAAATTTCTCTTTATATTTTCTTGTGTATTCCTACCTTTTTGCTGGGCCACAATGGTTACAGGTTCACCATTTAACAATCCAATACCTCCTACTACAGAAGGATCATCATTAAAATATCTATCTCCATGAAGCTCCATAAAAGAGTCAAATATTCTATTTATATAATCAAGTGAAGTTGGTCTTTCTATCATTCTAGCTAAAGTAACCCTATCCCACGCATTTTTACTCTCAAATTTTTTATTAAAAATTTTTTGAACCTTTTCTAATTTTTCCATATAAGAGCTTCCTTTCATTTAGAAAATTTACCTATTCCTATTATGAATATACAATATCTTCTTCAAGGTATTCTTTAAATTTTCCCTTGAAACTATACTATCTACAAATCCATGTTTTAATAGAAATTCTGCACTTTGAAATCCCTCAGGAAGTTTTTGCTTTATGGTCTGCTCTATTACTCTCTTCCCTGCAAATCCCACGAGCGCTCCAGGTTCCGCTAAAATTATATCACCAAGCATAGCAAAACTTGCTGTAACTCCACCAGTAGTAGGATCTGTAAGAACCGATATATATAAAAGTCCTGCGTCATTCAACCTATTTATAGCTCCGCTTATCTTTGCCATCTGCATTAACGAAAAAATACCTTCCTGCATTCTAGCACCTCCAGAAGCTGTAAAAATAATCAAAGGTATTTTTAACTCAATAGCTTTTTCTACAGCTCTGGTAATTTTCTCTCCTACCACGGAACCCATGCTTCCCATCATAAAATTACTATCCATAACACAAATTACTGCAGACTCTCCTCCTATGGTACCCTTTCCTGTAATTACAGCTTCTTTGAGATTAGTCTTTTTCTGCATATTGCTGATTTTATCTTCATATCCTTTAAATCCTATAGGATTAGTAGACGTCATGTTTTCATCAAATTGGCAAAAGCTATCTTTATCTGTTATAAGATCTATTCTTTCTTTAGCATTCATCCTAAAATGATGCTTGCAATACTGACATACTCTATTATTTTTTTCTAAATCCTGCTTATACAGTACCTTACCACATCCATCACATTTTACCCACATTCCATTTGGTATACTTGGCTTTGAATCTAAATCTTCATGGATATTATTTAAAGCCCTCTGACTAACTGTAATATATTTTGTTTTTTTAAAGAATTTATTTAACAAGCTTTATCACCTCTCTTATAAGATTGACCACCAAATCGTAAATAGTCAATTTATTTTATAGTAAAGCAATATAACTATTTTACTACAAATAAAGGAAGGAATTAATACTTGAAATTATTTTCTATAAACTTTGTATCATAAGTTCCTTCTATAAATTCCTTACTATCTATGAGTTCAAATTGGAAGTCTATATTGGTACTAACTCCTTCTATAATAAATTCTCCCAGAGCCCTTCTCATTCTACATATAGCTTCATCTCTATCTTTTCCATATACAATGAGCTTTGCTATCATAGAATCATAATAGGGAGGAATATTATATCCCGAGTACACTGCACTATCTACTCTTACATTAAAACCTCCAGGTACATATAAGTCTTTTATCTTTCCTGGAGAAGGCATAAAACCTCTTTTTACATCTTCTGCATTTATTCTGCATTCTATAGAATGACCAGTTATTTTAACATCATCCTGAGAAAAATCCAACTTTTCTCCTGCTGCAATTTTTATCTGTTCTTTTACAAGATCTATACCTGTTACCATTTCTGTTATAGCATGTTCTACTTGAATGCGAGTATTCATCTCCATGAAATAGTAATTATTATTTTTGTCTAAAAGAAATTCTACAGTCCCAGCATTATTATAATGTACAGCCTTTGCTGCCCTTACAGCTGTTTCTCCCATGGATTTTCTAAGTTCTTCCGTAACTACCTTGCTAGGTGCTTCTTCCATTACTTTTTGATTTCTTCTCTGCATGGAGCAGTCTCTTTCTCCCAGATAAACTACATTTCCAAAATTATCTCCAAGTATCTGAATTTCTACATGCTTTGGCCTTTCTATAAACTTTTCCAAGTATATAGTATCATCTCCAAAAGCTGCACTAGCTTCAGCTTTAGCATTTTCATAATTTTTTATAATCTCGGATTCATCATATACAACTCTTATGCCACGTCCACCACCGCCTGCAGAGGCTTTTATCATAACTGGATATCCTATTTTTCTTGCAGTTTCCAAAAGTTCTTCATTTGTTTTTATAGCACCATCTGACCCTGGAACGATAGGAACTCCTGCCTTTCCCATTATATCTCTGGCATTAGACTTATTGCCCATACTGTCAATGCATTCTGGAGTAGGACCTATAAACGTAATATTACACTGTTCACATATACTTGCAAACTTACTGTTTTCAGATAAAAAACCAAATCCAGGATGAATAGCTTGAGCTCCTGATAAAACTGTAGCACTTATTATATTTTGTACGTTTAAATAACTTTCTTTAGGAGATGCCGGTCCTATACATATGGCTTCATCTGCCATCTGAGTGTGAAGTGCATCCCTGTCTGCTTCTGAATACACTGCTACAGTTTCTATCCCCATTTCCCTGCAGGCTCTAATTATCCTAACTGCTATTTCTCCTCTATTGGCAATCAAAATCTTATTAAACACTTTTAAAATTCAACTCCTGACAATCTAATTTTTGTCTCCTATCATAAACAACAATTCACCTTCAGCAGCTTTTTTGCCTTCCACATATGCTACTGCCTTTCCAATTCCTGCAGGTCCTTTAATTTTTACAATCTCTGCTTCTAATTTAAGTGTATCTCCAGGCACTACCTTTCTTCTGAATTTTGCTTTATTTATCCCTCCAAAGAAAGCTATTTTGCCTTTAAATTCTTCTTTGCTTAAAATAGCTACAGCTCCAGCCTGAGCTAATGCTTCTATTATAAGTACTCCAGGCATTACAGGTTCTTCTGGAAAATGTCCCTGAAAAAAATATTCATTAGCAGTAACATTCTTATATGCTATAACTTTTTTACCTGACTCCATATAAGTTACCTTATCCAACAAAAGAAACGGATATCTATGAGGAATAATTTTTTTTATTTCATTTATTCCAAAGTTCACATTAAATTCATCTTGTTCCATAAGTATTCTCCTCCCACAGCTATTAAGCTTCAGTTTTTATTTTAAATAGTGGCTGACCATACTCTACCATCTGTTCATTCTCAACTAAAATATCCACTACTTCTCCATCCACTTCGCTTTGAATCTCATTCATAAGTTTCATAGCTTCTATTATACACAGAGTATCTCCTTTTTTTACTTTAGATCCTACATTTACGAAAACAGGTTTTTCAGGTCCTGATGAATTATAAAAAGTACCTACTATAGGTGACTTTACTTCTTTTATGTTATCATCTTCTATATTGTCATCTTCTATATTGTCATCTTTTTTTTCTTCAGATTTTTTAACCTTATCTATATTATCTTCTTTTACTTCAATTTTGTCACTTTGTTTTTCAAAAACAGGTTTTATATTTTCTCCATTTTCTTTTACTATGTTTACCTGTTTTATGTTTCCTTCTTCACCCTGCTTTTTCATAATTATAGATACGTTATCCCAATTAACTTCTAAATATCCAAGCTTTGAATTATCCATAGTTTTTATCATATTTTCAATTGCTTTAAAATCCATATTTACTCACTCCACTTTTTTAATAAAATCACTGCATTATGTCCACCAAATCCTAAAGAATTAGACATAACATATTTAAGTTCAGCCTCTCTTGCCTTGTTTGGAACATAATCTAAGTCACATTCCTCATCCTGAACTTTATATCCTACTGTAGGAGGTATAATTCCTTCTTCTAAAGCCTTAACACTTATTATAGCCTCTATTGCTCCTGCAGCTCCAAGCAAATGTCCAGTCATTGATTTTGTAGAGCTTATAGGTATATTCTTAGCATAATCTCCAAAAGCTTTTTTAATTGCCTCTGTTTCAACTTTATCATTTATTTTTGTACTTGTTCCATGAGCATTTATATAAGATACTTCTTCTTTTTCAATCCCAGCTTCTTCTATAGCAAGGCTCATAGCCCTTGCCGCACCTTCACCACCTGGTGCTGGTGATGTCATATGATATGCATCACATGTAAAACCATATCCAACTAATTCTGCATATATTTTAGCTCCTCTTTTTTTAGCATGCTCTAAAGACTCCAATATCAATATGCCAGAACCTTCTCCCATTACAAATCCATCCCTTTCCTTATCAAAAGGAACAGATGCTCTTTTAGGATCTGTACTCTTAGTTAAAGTAGTTGCTGCAGCAAATCCAGCCATAGATAATGGTGTAATACATGCTTCGGTTCCACCTGCTATCATTACATCTGCCAGATTATTTTTAATCATTCTAAAAGCTTCACCTACACAATTTGTACCTGTAGCACAAGCTGTAACTATATTACTGCATGGTCCCTTAGCTCCAAATTTTATAGCTATATTTCCAGCAGCCATATTACTTATAATCATTGGTATAAATAAAGGAGTTATTCTGTTAGGTCCTTTTTCCTCTAACACAGAATGCTGTTTTTCTATAGTTCCTATTCCACCTATACCTGAGCCAATAACTACTCCAAATCTTTCTTTCTCTACACCCTCAATATCAAGTTTAGAATCTTCTACTGCTTCCATTGCTGAAACCATAGCAAACTGACAAAATCTATCAAATCTTTTTGATTCTTTTCTGTCTAAACGCTCATGTGGATCAAATCCTTTAACTTCTGCTGCAACTTTTGCTTTATAATTTTCTGCATCAAAAGCCTTAATAAAATCTATTCCACAAACTCCATTTTTTATATTATTCCAAAATGTATCGGTATCATTTCCTACTGGTGTAATTGCCCCGAGTCCTGTAATTACTACTCTTTTTTTCATATCTTTTCACCAACCCTTAAAATTTTTACATTACCATTCCACCGTCTACGTTTATTACCTGACCTGTTACATAATCTGCACTAGAAGATGCTAAAAAAGCTACTACGTTTGCTACATTTTCAGCACTGCCAAATTTTTTTAGAGGTATATTATTTAATGTAGCATCTTTAACTTTATCTGAAAGAACTTCTGTCATATCGGTTTTTATAAAACCAGGTGCTACAGCATTCACATTTATTCCTCTCGATGCTAATTCCCTGGCTGTAGACTTCGTAATGCCTATTATTCCGGCTTTTGCTGCAGAATAGTTTACCTGACCAGCATTCCCTGTGACTCCTACTACTGAAGATATACTTATTATTTTACCACTTCTTTGTTTAACCATTATAGGACTCACATGTCTTATACAATTAAAGGCTCCTTTTAAGTTTACCTCTATTACCTTATCAAAGTCTTCCTCTTTCATTCTAAGTATCAATCCATCTCTAGTTATCCCTGCATTATTTACAAGTACATCTATTCTACCAAAAGTATCTACTGCTTGCTTCATAATATTTTTTGCATCTTCAAATACACTTACATCACCCTGCACTGCGATAGCTTCAGAACCTCTTTTCTTAATTTCACCTATTACTTCTTCTACTGAATTTAAGCTACTTCTATAATTAACTACTATATTAAATCCGTCTTCTGCCAATTTAAGTGCAATGGCTCTTCCAATGCCTTTAGCTCCACCTGTAACTACTGCTACCTTTTTACTAACAATATCCATTTTAATTCTCCTATCTATTTTTTAATTCTTCCACAGTAGAATTTAATGATTTAATATCCTGAACATTCAATATAAGGGCTTTTCTGTCTATTTTTCTTACAAATCCACTCAAAACTTTTCCAGGCCCTATTTCTACAAACGCATCTACCCCTGCTTCAAGCATAGTATTTATACTTTTTTCAAAGAGTACGGTGCTCATAACCTGCCTTCTCAAATAAGGTTTTACCTTATCCAATTTTTCAATTACCTCCCCTGTAACATTTGTTACAACTGGAATGGAAAATTCCTTAAGAGATAATTTATTTAATTCTCCTTCTAACTTTTCTGCTGCTGGCTTCAACATAGAAGTATGAAAAGGTCCGCTAACTGAAAGTTCTATAGCTCTGCGAGCTCCTCGCTCTTTTGCTAGTTTACAAGCAGCTTTTACTGCTTCTATTTCTCCTCCAATTACTACCTGACCAGGACAATTCATATTTGAAGTTTCCACTATACCAAAAGAAGAACTATCTGCGCATATTTTTTCCACTTTTACATAATCTAATCCTAATATTGCAGCCATTGTTCCAATACCTTCAGGCACTGCCTCCTGCATATACTTTCCTCTCTTTTTAACTAGGGAGACTGTTTCTTTAAATCCCATAGCACCGCTGCATACAAGAGCTGAATATTCGCCAAGACTTAAACCTGCCGCTATATCTGGCTTAATTCCAAAGCCCTCCAATGCTCTTAAAGCTGCTATGCTTGTAGTCAAAATTGCAGGTTGGGTATTTTCAGTTTTGTTTAAATCTTCTTCTGGACCTTCAAAACACATATTACTTATTGAAAAATTCAACACCTCATCCGCATCTTTAAACACATTTTTACATACATCTATATTTTCAAAAAGGTCTTTTCCCATACCTACGTACTGGGCTCCCTGTCCTGAAAATAAAAAAGCTATTTTACCCATATGTACCTCCAAATATTATCTTTAAAACATATTTTGAACTCTTTTTAAGTTCTCTTGAGTTTCTTTAAATATTTCATGAATAATCTCATCACAGCTTTGTTCTTTACATACAAGCCCTGCTATTTGACCTGCCATAACAGAACCATTATCTATATCTCCTTCACGAACTGCCCTTGCAAGAGCCCCTCTTCCTAACTTTTCATATTCTTCCATAGGTGATCCATTTTTCTCTAGCAACTGAAATTTTCTCACTAATTTATTTCTAAGAACACGAACAGGATGGCCTGTCACCCTTCCTGTAACCTGGGTATCTATATCTTTTGCCTTTAACACTTTTTCTTTATAATTTGCATGGACTGTACATTCATTTGCAACTAAAAACCTAGTCCCAAGCTGTATTCCCTGAGCTCCCAACATAAAAGCAGCTGCTGCACCTCTTCCGTCTCCAATACCACCTGCTGCAATTACAGGAATACTTACAGCATCTACTACTTGAGGTACTAATGCCATAGTAGTAAGTTCTCCTACGTGTCCTCCAGATTCACAACCTTCTGCAATAACTGCATCCACTCCTGCCCTTTCCATTCTTTTAGCTAATGCTACAGATGCTACAACAGGCATAACCTTTATATCATTTTCTTTCCACATATCTATGTATTTTCCTGGATTTCCTGCTCCAGTAGTTACAACTTTAACCTTTTCTTCACATGCCATTTTAGCTACTGCTTCAGCTGTTTCTGATAAAAGCATTATATTTACGCCAAAAGGTTTATCTGTAAGTTTTTTGGCCTTTCGTATTTCATCTCTTACCCATTCAAGTGGTGCGTTTCCAGTAATTATTCCAAGTCCTCCTGCATTTGACACCGCCGCTGCCAGTGAGCTATCTGCAATCCAAGCCATTGCTCCTTGAATAATTGGATACTTTATTCCTACCATATTTGAAAACACAGAATTAATCATAAATTAACCTCCCTTTATCCTCTTTAATTTTTTCTAACATCATTCTTAACCTCCAGAGTTTTATATCAATCATGAATTTACCTTTAATATAAATCCTCCATAGGTTAATCCTCCTCCAAAACCTACAATAAGTATTTTATCTCCTTTTTTAACTAAGTTTTTTTTGCGAACTTCATCTAAGGCTATCCCTATACTTGCAGCAGAAGTATTGCCATAGCTATCTAAATTGATGTAAAACCTATCCATACCTATTCCAAGTTTTTTTGCTGCACATTCTATTATCCTATAATTTGCCTGGTGAGGAATTATATATTTAATTTCCTCTAAAGTACAATCAGCCTGTTGAAGCAGTGCTTTAACTGATTTTTCTAAAACCTTTACTCCAAATTTAAATATTTCTCTTCCTTCCATTCCAACTACACTCTTAATAGGGCTTATAACACCATCAACATAAGGATTGTTTACAGCTACTGCAGGACATGTTAATGAATCTCCCTTACTTCCATCTGATCCAGTATAAATTGAAAGTATCTGATCTTCTTCTCCACTTTGCAAAAATGCAGCTGATGCACCATCACCAAACAATATACAAGTGCTTCTATCTTTCCAGTCAAGTATTTTAGAAAATGTATCTGCTCCTATGACAAGAACATTTTTAAATCTTCCAGCCCTTATAAATTGAACTGCAATATCCATTGCATATGCAAAACCTGAACAAGCTGCCGATATATCAAAACATGTAGCATTTACTGCCTTTATATTTTTCTGAACTATACAGGCGGTAGAAGGCATAAAGCTATCCGGAGTAACAGTTGCAAGTACTATAAGTTCAATATCTTCTACATTTATTTTAGCATCTCTAATTGCCTCCATAGCTGCTTTTGTTGCCATATCTGAGGTATCTTCTCCTTGAGATATCCTTCTCTCCTTTATCCCTGTTCTGCTTGTTATCCATTCATCACTGGTGTCTACTATGAGAGACAGATCATTATTATCCACAATCTTGGGAGGAACATAGCTTCCTGTGCCTATAATTTCTACTTTATTCATTATTCTTCTCCTTTGATCCAATTTTTAGATTATACTTTGATCTGAAGAAATTATTAAGTTTCTCCAGTGATTTAATTAAAACCTCTTCTTCTCCTTCCGTTAACTCTCCTAAGATTTCTTCAACCATATTATAATGAAACTTATGGTGAACTCTAAAGGCAAGTTTTCCTTTCTTTGTTAATTGTATGTATACAATTCTTCTATCTTCTTTACTCCTTGTTCGTGTAACATATTGCTTTCTTTCTAAACGATTTATGGCCGTAGTTAAGGTTCCCATAGTTATATCTAGTTGACAGGCAACATCTTTCATTCTCTTAGGTTTATCCATGCCTATAGCTTCTATAGTGTGTACCTCCGTGACAGATAAATCTTTAAATGTCGCATATTGAAGGGATTTTTGTTCTATTACTAGAATATCGTTAAAAAGATCTACTAACAATTCATTTATAACATCTATACCTTTGTTCACTAGATCACCACTTTAACAATTAATTTACTCCACTTATATCAAATACTTTCTGCTTCTAAAACTAGCTCTTTTATAAGTTCCTTAACCTTTACAATTTTGTTTACCCTATAAGCGTTACTTCCAACAAAAATAAGCCCTTCATCTATATTTCCTTTAACAGCATTGATCAGTGCTCTGGATATACAATAAGGAGTTTCCTTAGGATTACATTTCTTCAAACAATTGTAACACCTTTTAGGCGCAATTCTCCCATCTTCAGCTTGCCTTATAAGCTTATTTCTTAAAGCTCTTCCAGGAAGTCCTACAGGACTTTTTATTATTTTTATATCCTCTTTTTTTGAATCTATATATGCCTTTTTAAAGTTTATGCTAGCATCACATTCTTCAGTTGCCACAAAACGTGTTCCCATCTGTACTGCATCTACACCTAACTTAAAGAATTTTGCAATATCCGCTCCTGTATATATTCCACCAGCTGCTGCTACAGGAATATTCTTATTATATTTTTCTCTAAAATATTTAACTACTTTGATTACTTCACATACTATATCTTCTAAGCATTCTTTTCCTTCTTGTAGTTGTTCTAAATGAAATCCCAAATGTCCCCCAGCTTTAGGTCCTTCTACTACAACTAAATCCGGAAGTCTAGAATATTTTTTCAACCAGTGTCTAATTATAAGAGAAGCTGCCTTCCCTGAAGAAACTATAGGTGCTATCTTTATGCTGCTTCCCTCAACAAGTTTAGGTAAAATAAGCGGAAGTCCTGCTCCAGATATTATAATATCAGCTTTTTCCTCAATACAAGTCTTTACCATATCATTATAATCATTTATAGCCACCATAATATTTGCTCCAATTATACCTTTGGGACTCAATTCTTTAGCTTTTTGTATTTCCTTTCTCAATGCTCTAAGGTTAGCATCTGTTGGGTTAGCTTCAAAATCTGGTTCTCTATATCCTATCTGCACTGTAGAAATTATACCTATACCACCTTCATTTGCTACTGCCTGTGCTAAATTATGTAGAGAAATTCCTACACCCATTCCACCTTGTATAATAGGTATTTTAGCTTTTAGATCTCCTATGATCAATGGAGGTAATTTCATGTGACCCCCTCCTTTAAATAATTTTTGATACTCCAATATTTTGATATTCAAAGTATATATTAAAAACTTTTAACTGTCCAGCATCTTAAAATTTTAAGATTAAAGACTACTATATCCTAAAATTTAATTTTATCCTATTTACCTTAGTATAATCAAGTAATTTTAATATAATATTTAAAACAAAATAGTTTAAAACTATGCCTTTAAACTCTATAATATAATAAATTCAAACGTTAGTAAACTTAAATATAGAAAATAATCCCAAAAGTATTACATTGTTATACTTTTTATATTTTGTTATAATATTTATATGATAGCTTTTTAAAACAAAGCTTATAAAAGGTAGGTAAAAAATATATGAGTACTTTTGTATTTAAGACTGCTGAAGCTAACTATACTCCTGTAAGCAACGTTTTTATAGATAAGTTTATGCCTAAAGCCCGAGGGGAATTTGTTAAAGTATACCTGCTTGGGCTAAAATATTGCAAATCAGGTGAATTAGGAGTTAGCTCTCAAATTGTTGCAAGTGCTTTGCATCTTTTAGAAACAGATGTATTAAACGCTTGGAACTACTGGAATGACGAAAATGTTATTAAAATGGTACCCGTTGACAATATGGGAAACTATAATATAGAATTCTTAGATTTATCAGATAGAGACAATGAGAAAGAAGATGATATAAATTTACTTGAAGAATTAAATAAAACTTCTATTAAAGATATGCTTGAAGATATAGAAAAATCCTTAGGTAGGACCTTATCTTCAAAAGAAATGACTATGTACATAAGTTGGTTAAATGATTTTAATTTTTCTCCAGAGATTATACTTCTTTTAGTTCAATACTGTGCTTTAAAAGGAAAAACCAACAGCAGATATATAGAAAAAACTGCAATATCCTGGTTTGACGCTAAAATAAGAGATATAAATGATGCCCAGTCTTTTATAAAAAAACATGAAGATAAATGGATTAAAATAAGAAAAATTTTAGGCTATCTTGGTATAAAAGATGGAGAAATAATGAAACCCCAAGAGGATTTACTTTCTAAATGGATTCAGGTTTACAATTTCTCAGTTGAAATTATATATAAAGCTTGTGATATATGCTTTCAAAGAATAAATAAGGCTGACTTTAAATATATTGATGGAATATTAACAAGCTGGAATAAAGATAAAATTAAGACATTAGAAGATATAGAAAAAAAGGATTCAAAGAAAGTAAATAAAGGCAATTTTAAAAATGTAAATAGAATTACAGAAAATAAAAGTTCAAAAGGAACTTTCAACAATTTTAAACAAAGAAACTATGACTTTAAAGACTTAGAAAAAAAACTACTAGGATGGGATAAGAATGATTAAGAGCTATCACTCTAATATAATGAAAATATATGAAAAAATAAGAGACGATGATAGAAAAGCTTTAGGCTTTCGAAAGGAAGAAATTAAAAAAAAACTACCTGAAGTATTAAACATACAAAATCAAATAGGTAGACTTTCCTTAAAATTATCAATAAATATATTAAACAATGTCTCAAACAAGGATATTTACTTAAAGGAACTTCACCAAAAAATTTCATATTTAAGGATAAAAAAAGCTCATATTTTAACATCTAATAATTATCCTGTAAATTATTTAGATATGTCCTATAAATGTGATAAATGCAAAGATACTGGATTCATTGGAAACAAAAAATGCGACTGCTACAAACAAAAACTTATTAAACTTTACTACAGCAATTCTGACTTCAAAAATATGTTAGCTAAGAATAACTTCGATAACTTTAACTTTCAGCTATATTCCTCCACCAAAAGTGAAGGAAACCCTACAAGTCCTAGAAAAAATATAGAAACAATAGCATCCACATCGTGGAAATACATAGAAAACTTTTCTAACTACAGCGAAAATTTATTATTTTATGGATCTGCCGGAACGGGAAAGACCTTCTTGTCAAATTGTATATCAAAAGAATTGATAGACAGAGGTTTTTTAGTAATTTATAGAACTTCTGAATCCTTGATTAAAGACCTAAGAGATATAAGATTCAACAATAACATAGAATTAGAAGATATTTTAATGAATTGTGATTTACTCATAATAGATGATTTAGGCTCTGAGCAAATAACGGACTTTTCTAAAACTGAACTATTTAACCTTTTAAATAAAAAATTATTGAAACAAAGTAAAATGCTTGTATCTACAAACTATGACTTAGAAGAAATTTTAAAATGCTATTCAGAGAGAATTTCTTCTAGGTTGCTTGGAGAATTTACTTTGTATAAGTTTTTCGGAGAAGACATAAGAATAAAACAAAATATTCAAAATAAAAATTTCAAATAAAAAAATAAGAATGTATTAAAAATACATTCTTATTTTTGGTGCTGGCAGTAGGAATCGAACCCACGACCTACTGATTACAAGTCAGTTGCTCTACCTGCTGAGCCATGCCAGCACATATGGCGACTCAGGAGGGGATCGAACCCTTGACCTCCGGCGTGACAGGCCGGCACTCTAACCAGCTGAGCTACTGAGCCATATGTGGTGGGCACAACAGGGCTCGAACCTGTGACCCTCTGCTTGTAAGGCAGATGCTCTCCCAGCTGAGCTATGCGCCCACATATACTTATTCTTGGTGACCCCTAGCAGACTTGAACTGCTGTTACCACCGTGAAAGGGTGGTGTCTTAACCACTTGACCAAGGGGCCTTATTCAATTGTCAATGTAAATCTCTAACTATTACTACACAGCATAAGTTAAGAGCTTTAACTTAAACAAGTAAACCTCACCTTAAGTGTAGACTTCTCTTTAAGTTAAACTTAAAAATCAACTCTATGCATAACCATAGATAATGGCGACTCAGGAGGGGATCGAACCCTTGACCTCCGGCGTGACAGGCCGGCACTCTAACCAGCTGAGCTACTGAGCCATATGTGGTGGGCACAACAGGGCTCGAACCTGTGACCCTCTGCTTGTAAGGCAGATGCTCTCCCAGCTGAGCTATGCGCCCACATATACTTACTCTTGGTGACCCCTAGCAGACTTGAACTGCTGTTACCACCGTGAAAGGGTGGTGTCTTAACCACTTGACCAAGGGGCCTTATACTGTTTTATTAAGTCGTACCTAACGACCTGACATACACTATAATACAAAATTTTTTATAAAGTGTCAATACTTTTTTGTGATATTTTATTGGACATCTTTGAACTTTTCTTCACGATTCCTTATGTATCAACGCATGAGGTCAATTTTATAATTTGAAATTTCTTATATGATTTTGAATATAAAAGCAAAAAAACAGCTTTCTTATAATAAAATTTGTACTTTAATAACCTTTTGATTCTATGTATCCTATATACTCCATTATAATTAATGCTGTATCCTCTATTGCCCTTTTTGTCACATCTATTACCTTACACCTCAATCTTCTTATAACCTTATCTGAAAATTCCAGTTCCTGAAGAACCCTTTCTTCATTTGCATACTTAAATCTATTAGATATAGTATTGTATCTATCTATTCTATGTTTTCTTACTTCTATTAAGTGCACTGGATCTATAGTAAGGGCTACAATCTTTTTTCTATCAATGTCAAATAGCTCCTCTGGTACAGGTACCTCGGGCATAAGCGGTATGTTCAAAGCTTTTATTCCCTTATTTGCAAGATACATACAAAGTGGTGTTTTAGAAGTTCTAGAAAGGCCTAAAAGAACAACATCTGCATACTTTATTCCTGAATTATCCTTGCTATCATCATATTTTATGGCAAATTCTACTGCCTCTACCTTTTTATAATACTCAGAATCTATTTCCCATACAGCACCTGGCCTATATTCAGGTATTTTATTTAGTATCCTTGATACCATACTTATACAAGGTCCTAAAATATTATTTATAGGAATACCACATTCTACACACCTTTGAACTAGAAATTCTCTTACTTCTACAAGGACTATTGTAGATATAACCATGATATTTTCTTTGCTTTCTAACCCATTTATAAATTCATTTACATCCTCATAACTCTTTATATAAGGTACCCTGTGTACTTCTATCTCTGAATAAAATTGGCTAGCAGCACCTTTAGCAACAAGTTCTGCAGTCTCACCTATAGAGTCAGAAACTGCATATATTTTAAGCATAAAAAACCCCCTAAACTTTATCTGATGGCTACCTACTGTAAACACTCCCACTTTGATAAAAGTGGGAGCTAACAGTATCTACGCCCCTAGATAATTCATATAGACTTAGTGGGAGAAACCGAACTCCCACTAAGTAAGATTCATTGATGTTTTTTCGTAAGTTCTACAAGTGCACATCCTTTTACTGCATCAATTGCATTGTTACTGCAGAAATTTAATATTTCTTCACTTTCTGCACCTGGCTGTATTAATATTTTGTCTATGCCAATTTGAAAAGCTTCTTTAACTATATCAATACCAGTCTTAGGATTTATGCACAAATCAAGTACATCTACTTTAAAAGGTATTTCACTTAAAGATTTGTGTACCTTCCCACTATCATCTCTAGGATTCACTCCCTCTGCATTATACATTGCGCCCTTAAGAGAACTTAATATTTTAAAAGCATATTTTTCTTCATTAGACACATCGCCAACTACTACCCAGTTCTTATAGTATAGGAAATTAGCAGCTTCCATTTGGACAGCACTCCTTTTTACAAAATATATAAGATTATAGAAATAAAATTTTATCTCGTTCATGTTTATAATGTTGTTTTTATTATATTACAAACTGCAGTTAAATATATATTTTTTTGCAAATTGTATTAAAAAAAGTACAAGTAAGTTAAAATATAACTATCAAGTGATTCTTAGGTTCAGATGGAGCTTTCTTATAAGGATGGCTTTCTCCAGCTGAACCTTAGGAGAACTTATCCAGGCACGTAGCAGTGCTTATCCCCCACTTTGATAAAAGATGGGGGGTGTTAGCAATGGTAGTGATCGGATAAATGAATTTTGTTAAATAGGAGATGTATCTACATGTTTCATGAAATCATAGTAATTGGTGCAGGTGCTTCTGGTATCATGGCTGCAATTACGACAAAAGACAGAGGAAAAGACGTAGCAATTTTAGAATTCAAAAATAGGATAGGGAGTAAAATATTATCAACTGGAAATGGTAGATGTAATATAACTAATAAAAATATAGATTTTTGCAGATATCACAGTAATAATGCTAGTTTTTTTAAAAATGTCTTAAATAATTTTTCCCTTGACGACACAATAAACTTTTTTAATTCACTAGGTCTTCCAATTACAACTTTGGAAAACGGAAGGATGTATCCTCTTTCTCTTCAATCATCCTCCGTACTAGATATATTGAAAATGGCTATTGAAGATCGAAATATACCTGTTTATTTAAATTCAAAAGTCGGTAATATATCCTTTAATAAAAAATCCTTTAAAATATACTGTAATGATCAAATTTACGAATGTAATAAACTAATATTATGTACAGGTGGAAAATCTGCCCCTAATACAGGATCTGACGGTTCGGGATTTACCCTATGTAAAAGCCTTGGCCACAGTATAATACCGCCCCTTCCTGGCCTTGTACAGTTGAAATTAAGCTATAATCATTTAAAAGCCCTATCGGGAGTAAAATTCAATGGGTATGTATACATAGTTGTGGATAATATAATGCAAAAAAGAGAATATGGAGAAATATTATTTACAGATTACGGAATATCAGGGCCACCTATACTTGACATAAGTCGCATAGCCTCATGTAATTTATTTAATAAAAAGTCCGTTAAAATTAAAATTGACATGCTTCCAGATTTTGAAGAAAAGGATTTAGTAGAATTCTTAGAAAATCGTTGGGGAACTTTTGGTTACAGAAGTATATTCGACTCATTCATAGGAGTAATAAATAAAAAAATCATACCTATACTTTTAAGAGAATCGTCCATTGAAGATATTCACAAACCATGTAGTGAATTAAACTGGCAGGAAAAAAAGAATATATGTCACTTACTCAAATCCTGGGAATTTACAGTATATGACACTAATTCCTTTAAAAATTCTCAAGTTACCTGTGGCGGAGTAGACACCGCTCAAGTAAACAGCATTACTTTGGAATCAAAAAAAGTAAAAAATTTATATTTAGCAGGAGAAATTTTGGATGTGGATGGTGACTGTGGTGGTTTTAATTTACAATGGGCCTGGAGTTCGGGATTTACTGCAGGGAAAAGTGCTGCTGAAACATAATTCATCAGCCTTTTTCTCTGCTTTTTATTCTTCATTCTTCTCCCAAACCGCTTCTATCGCTGATAATTCTTTTTCCTCTTCATCCACTATCTTATGCAGAGATATATAACTATTTTCTTTCTTTTTCAGTTCAGTATATATTTTTATTTTTTCTCCATATAATGCCTCTTTTTCATAAGTTATATTTAGATTTTTTATATTAAAATTAAGTACTATATCAAGAGGTATAGTTTCCACAATCCAATCTACATACTTAACATTATTGACATGCCTGTTGGTATCTATGTCACTGTACCTTACATCAAAACTTTTTTCTATGTCAAACTGTTCTGGTAACTTTATCTTTTTAATAATCAACCGTTTTATATCATTTTCAGCTACACCATACATTTTATACATATCTTCAGTTATCCTGATTACTTTACGTTTTTCCTTATCTATAAGAAGCCATATTGAATTGGCTGATGCAATGACATTTCCCTTATCATCTAAAACCTTAAAGGTCCTATATCCATAGAACTTTCTAAAGGAATATGCTTTAGTTTGAACTGCTATTTTTTCACCATAATTAGGATGCCTATTAATATGTATATCCCATTTATATAGTACCCAGGCTACTCCAGTCTGTTTTAAGTAATCTAGTCCTCCTCCTATGTCTTCTGATTGTTTTGTAGATACATCTTCAAAATAATTCATAAGGCTTGTTACAAGCAATTTCTTTCTAAAATCTATTTCATAGTATTGGACTTCATATTCTTTTTCAGTAACTACATTTTCCAATTTTATTTACCCTCCTTATCTTAGAAATTTTTATCATATCTATATTATAATATAATTTCCATTTTTTCTGTAGAATAAAATTGCTAGAAATCAAAAATTCACCCTTAAATAAACTTAATTTAATAAATTTATTTAAGGGTGATAAGTTTAATTTATATTTCGCTTACATCTATTGTCTGATCTCTTCTTGGTCCAACAGATACTATAGATACCTTTGTTCCCGTAGATTCTTCTATTCTACTTAAATACTTTTTAGCATTCTCTGGTAGCTCGTCATAAGTTTTGGCATTTTCTATTTCCCTGCCCCAACCTTCAAATTCTTCATATACAGGTTCACATTTAGCTAAATCTTCTAAACTTGCAGGTATATAATCTATAACTTTTCCATTAAATTTATATCCTACACATGCTTTTACCTTTTCAAGCCCTGCTAAAGTATCTATCTTTGTAATAGCAAAGCTTGTAAGTCCAGAAACTCTACTGCTAGTCTTAAGTATTACTAGATCTAGCCATCCACATCTTCTAGCTCTTCCTGTAGTAACTCCATATTCATGACCATTTTCCCTAATCCATTCTCCTGTTTTGTCAAAAAGCTCTGTAGGGAAAGGTCCTTTTCCTACTCTTGTAGTATACGCCTTTGCAATACCTACTGCTCCTGTTATCATAGTAGGGCCTATTCCTGAACCAATACATACTCCGCCAGCAATAGTGCTTGAAGATGTAACATAAGGATAAGTTCCATAGTCTATATCAAGTAAACTACCCTGTGCCCCTTCAAATAATACTTTTTTTTCAGCTTTTATACTATTATATACTTCTACAGATATATCTTTAACATAAGGAGCTAATCTCTTTGCATAATCAATATATTCATTGTATATAGTATCAAAGTCAAGAGCCTTTTCTCCATAAACCTTAGTTATTATGTCATTCTTTATTTTTAAATTTTCTCTTAGATTTTCTTCAAATATATTCTGGTGCATAAGGTCACAAACTCTTATGCCGCTTCTTTCCATCTTATCCGTATAGCACGGTCCAATTCCTTTTCCTGTAGTTCCTATATCTTTTTTACCCCTTGCCCTCTCTTTTATACCGTCTAATACCTTATGGTAAGGCATAATAAGCTGGGCTCTATCACTTATTATTAAATTGTCAGGTGATATGTCTACTCCTAGGTCTTTTAAATAATCCATTTCTTCAAATAATGCTTTTGGATCAAGTACTACTCCATTTCCTATTACATTCACCTTATCTTTATACAATATTCCAGATGGTACAAGATGAAGTTTGTATTGCTTATCACCTACTTCAACTGTATGACCTGCATTATTTCCGCCTTGAAACCTAACAACAACATCTGCCCCTTTTGCAAGATAATCTGTCATCTTTCCTTTTCCTTCATCACCCCATTGGGATCCTAAAACAATAAATGCTGACATGAGAATTTCCTCCCCTTTTTTTGTATAACCCAAATCTTTCAAAATAATATATAATAATTTACAATTACTTGCTAACTATGTCTCTTCCAACTACTACACCTGTTACTGATGCCTGCATAAGTCCTCTTGTAATACCTGCACCGTCTCCTATGGCATATAGATTCTTTATAGAAGTTTCAAACTTATCATTTGTGTCACATTTACTAGAATAGAATTTTACCTCCACACCATATAAAAGTGTATTTTTACTATAAAGTCCTGGTGCTACATTGTTAAAAGCTTTTAGTGCCTCAACTATGGATGTAAGATATCTCTGAGGTAAAACATAACTTAAATCTCCAGGCACTGCTGATTTCAAAGTTGGAATAGTAGTAGATTTTTTAAGTCTTGAATAATCAGTTCTTCTTCCATTTAATAAATCACCCAGTCTTTGCACCATTATGCCATTTCCAGTAAGCATATTTCCAAGCTTTGCAATATACTTACCATAAGTTATAGGTTGATTGAAAGGTTCCGTAAAAGATGTAGAAACGAGCATTGCAAAGTTTGTATTTTCTGTTCTCAACTCTTTTTCTTCATAACTATGCCCATTTACAACTGCTATGGTACCATCATAGTGCTCTTCTGATACTACACCACCTGGGTTCATGCAAAAAGTTCTAACCTTATTATCAAAAGTATCAGAATAATATACAAGTTTCGCTTCATATAAGTCTTTAGTCAAGTGATCCATTATTGAATTTGGTACTTCAACTCGAACACCTATATCTACAGCATTATTTGTAGTTTTTAACTCTAACTTTTTAGATTGATTTGAAAACCATTCTGCACCGCCCCTGCCTGGAGCAACTACTACATGATCTGCTAAAACCTTTTTCCTACCATCCTTGTTTTCCACACAAACTCCAATCACACTATCATCTTCTACTAATATCTCATCTACTGTAGTAAGTTCACTAAATTCAGTGTTTGTGTTATCTAAAAGATGGTAATACATTTTTTTCAGTACTTCATAGGCTAACTCTGTTCCCAGGTGCCTAACAGGACACTGTATAAGACGAATATTATATTTGCTTGCTTCATACTTTATCTTATCTATATTTTCATTGTTTAATCCATATACAACCTTGTTAGCTCCAAAATTTAAATATATATCATCACAATATTTTATTAATTTTTTACATTCATCTTCTGAAAAATACTCTAAAATTCTACCCCCGACTTCTGGGCTTAAAGAAAGCTTTCCATCAGAAAAAGCTCCTGCACCTGACCAGCCAGAAGTAATACCACATGGATTGCAATTTACACACTTTCCATTTATCCTAGCCGGACACTTTCTATCTTCTATATTTCTGCCTTTATCAATTATAAGTACACTCAGATTTTTGTTAAGCTTTGTAATTTCTAAAGCAGTAAATATTCCCGCAGGACCAGCTCCAACTATTATTACATCATATTTTTCTTTCAAGTAGCATCCCTCCTACAATATGGTATCAAAATTGTATGTTACAGTCAACAGAAAAGCACGAATAATTTTTATTAATATAATAATAAAATTCGTAAAACTCCATAGTTAAATTTTTTGTAACAAGTTTTCCCTTTCATCATACTATGATAATATAGTAAATCTTATGGAGGCATTAAATGAATACCAGTCAAAATAACTCAAATGATAAAGAAGAAAACATCCAATATTATGATCATGCTGATAAAGATACTTATGCTTCTTCCCCTACTTATTACTGCCCTGTATATAACTGCCCCTACAATCCAGAAATGATTGATGAAGAGGACAATTTTGCTGAATCAGGAGATGATTTATACAGACAACGTGGAAGAAGGAGAAGAAGAAGACGCAGACGTAGACGCAGAATGCCATATTCTCCATTCATATTCCCAATTATATTCCCAATTGATTTTGACGACTGGGATTGGTAAATCTTAATACTTCTATACCTCTTAAAAATAAGTACTTAATTAAATTTAAGTGCTTATTTTTATATTTCTCTTCAAAACTGCATTCTATTTTATTTTTAGCTTTTTTGTTATAAAATATTAATAAGTTAAATTTTAGTTATTAACTTAAGGGGGATAAAATGTGAACTTTAGAATAGAAAAAGATTTACTTGGAGAAAAGGAAGTTGAAGCCTCTTCCTATTTCGGTATTAATACTGAAAGAGCTTTAGAAAATTTTAATTTACAGGGTAAAACCATTAATTTAAATTTAGTTAAAGAAATTGCGCTCATAAAAAAAGCAGCTGCTCTAGTCAATAAAGATTTAGGAGAACTTAAAATTGAAAAAGCTGATGCTATAATTAAAGCTAGTGAAGAAGTTATCGGTGGCAAATTTGACAATCAATTTAAGTTAAGTTCATTTCAAGGTGGAGCCGGCACATCCACAAATATGAATGTAAATGAAGTCATAGCAAATAGAGCTATAGAGTTACTAGGCGGTGAAAAGGGAGATTACTCATTAGTACATCCTTTAAATGACGTAAATATGTCTCAATCTACAAATGATGTTTATCCTACTGCTCTTAGGATTGCAGCTATACGACGCATAAGAAAATTAAGCAGTTGTTTGTCCGATCTTCAGGAAGAACTTCAAGTTAAAGAAAACGATTTTTCAGATATATTGAAATTAGGTAGAACTCAGCTAATGGATGCGCTTCCCATGATGGTAGGACAAGGTTTTGGGGCTTACGCCAAAGCAATCGCACGAGATAGATGGAGAATATATAAAGTAGAAGAAAGACTCAGGGAAATCAACATAGGCGGTACCGCTATAGGTACAGGCCTTAATGCGACTAATAAATTTATATATAAGATAACCGATGTACTTCAAGACTTAACCGGCCTCGGAATTGCCCGTTCCGATTATCCTATGGATGTTACTCAAAATTGCGACGTATTTGTTGAGGTCTCAGGACTTTTAAAATCCCTAGCCTGCAATCTTTTAAAAATCTCAAATGATTTAAGGCTTTTAAATTCGGGACCCCGGGGAGGAATCGGAGAAATCATTCTTCCAAAGGTGCAAGCAGGTTCAACTATCATGCCAGGAAAAGTCAACCCAGTCATAGCTGAAATGGTAGCACAGGTAAGTATGCGAGTAATATCAAACGACACAGCAATTACTATGGCCAGCAGTTCAGGTCAATTGGAGTTAAATGCATTTACTCCACTCATTGCAGAATGTCTACTTGAATCTCTAGAACTTTTAGAAAAAACAGTTACACTATTTAGAGAAAAGTGCATCAGCGAAATCAAAGTAAATGAAGAAAATTGTAAAAAAAATCTTGAAAATTCCACAGCACTAGTAACTGCATTAGTACATTACATAGGTTATGATAAGGCTAGTGAACTTGCAAAGAAATCCTTGAAAAATCATAAAACTATAAAAGAAATTCTATATGAAGAAAAAATACTGCCTAAGGAAAAAATAGATGAAATAATAAACCCATATCAGCTAACAAAACCAGGTATACCTGGTAAATAAACATAGGAGGAGATTACTCATGAGTTTAAACGAAACACCTCGTTCAGTAAGAACACATATAGCACTCTTTGGCAAAAGGAATGCTGGCAAATCAAGTATTATAAACGCCTTAACAGGACAAGATATAGCCATCGTATCTGATGTAAGGGGTACTACTACAGATCCAGTTTATAAATCTATGGAAATACTTCCTATAGGACCCTGTGTAATAATAGATACCGCAGGCCTTGATGATGAGGGCGAGCTTGGCGAACTTAGAAAAGAAAAAACATTAAGTATTTTAAATAAAACTGACATATCAATAATTGTAATAGATTCAACTGTTGGAATTACAGATTATGACGAGTCTATAATAAATCAAATAAAAAATAAAAAAATTCCCCTTATAGGAGTCTTAAACAAAATCGATGCTGTTGATATAAAAGATTTAGATGTAGAACATATGAGAAAAGAACTCAAAATACCAATTGTAAAGGTATCTGCACTTAAAGGAAAAGGTATACTTGAGTTAAAAAATCAAATAATAGCTGCACAACCTCAAAGTGAAGATAAATTTAAAGTAATTGGTGATTTAATAAACCCTGGAGATTTTGTGGTCCTTGTAACTCCAATAGATAAAGCAGCTCCTAAAGGAAGACTTATTCTCCCTCAGCAGCAAACCATAAGAGATGTGCTGGAAAGTGATGCTACTGCGGTGGTAACTAAAGAATTCGAACTTAGAGAAACCTTACAAAATTTAGGCAAAAAGCCTAAAATAGTAGTTACAGATTCTCAGGTATTTTTAAAAGTAGCAGCAGATACTCCAAAAGATATATTGATGACTTCCTTTTCTATACTATTTGCAAGATGCAAAGGAGACCTAGTAGAACTTATAAAAGGAGTAAAAGCTGTAAAGAAATTAAAGGATGGGGACAAAGTACTTATTGCAGAAGGCTGCACTCACCACAGACAATCTGATGATATAGGTAAAGTAAAAATCCCTAGATGGATACGACAAATTACCGGTAAAAAAATAGATTTTGAATTTTCATCTGGCGTTTCCTTTACAGAAGAAATAAAAAAATATGCCTTAGTAGTTCACTGCGGTGCTTGCATGTTAAATAGAGCTGCAATGCTTTATAGAATAAATACTGCAAAAGAACTTAATGTCCCTATTGTAAACTATGGCATACTCATTGCATATGTCCAGGGTATACTAGATAGAGCTTTAAAACCATTTCCACTAGCTAAAATGGCATGGGATGATGAAAATTGACCTAAAAAAATCAGCGGCTGCAATTTTCCCGCTGATTTTTTCTTGCCAATTTTTTTATATACTAAATTTTAATAAAGGGTGAAACAAAAAGAATTAATGAAAGAACAATTATAAATATTACAGTTACCCATATGATAATATTTTGTAATCCATTGTTAACATATTCTCCCATAAGTTCTTTATTATTAGTAAGTAATACCATAAATACTAATATAATAGGACATAAAATTCCTGCAAGCTGTTGGGTAACAAGCATAACTCCTACTAATGATACATTAGGTATCAATACTATTATTGAACTAAATATTATCATAAAAGTAAAAATACCATAAAAAGCAGGTGATTCCTTATACTTATGATCTAATCCGCTTTCAAGTCCAAAACATTCACATATCGCATATGAAGTAGATAAAGGAATAACCATACATGCAAGCACAGATGCTCCGAAAAGTCCAACTCCAAATAGAATTGACGCATAGTTTCCTGCTAGCGGCTTAAGTGCCTGTGCAGCTTGGCTGGCACTATCTATTTTTATTCCTGCTTTGTATAAAGTCACAGCAGTACATATTATTATAAAAAATGCAACCAAATTTCCCCAAATAGAGCCTAAATATACGTCCAATTTTTCATATTTATAGTCTTTTATTTGCAATCCCTTATCTACTACAGAAGATTGAAGATAAAACTGCATATATGGAGTAATTGTAGTACCTATCATTCCTATAAATGCCAAAATAAATCCACTGTCAAATTTTAAAGTAGGGGTAAAAGTTGCTCTTATTACATGATTCCAATCTGGTTTTTCTATAAAACAAGTTATTATATAAGAAAAAAACACAAGTGTAAAAGCTAAAAATATCTTTTCTATATTTGAATAGGAACCTTTTGTAATAAGAAACCAAACAACAAACGCCATTACAGGAACAGAAATATATTTATTTATTCCAAACATATCCATGCTAGCAGCTATACCGGCAAAATCACCTACACAAACACCAAAATTAGCAACAAATAAAATTAGCATTGCAAAAAAAGCAAGCTTAACGCTAAAATTTTCTCTGATTAAATCAGAAAGCCCCTTTCCTGTCACAACAGCCATTCTAGCATTCATTTCCTGTATAACAGATAAGCTAAATGTTATTAATAACAGTCCCCAAAGCATATTGTAACCATAGGATGCTCCAATAGTCGCATAAGTAGTAATACCACCTGCATCATTTCCTGCATTTACAGTGATTAATCCAGGACCAATTATGCTTAATATCAATAGAAACTTATTTTTCTTTTTCATATTTTGTTCTCCTATTTTTATATGTACATAAATTATACAGCTTTTGCTTTAGTTGCTGTACAAACATGAGTCATATATAATATAACATATGAGGTGATGTAAAATGTTACGAAATGGTGAAAAATGCAGTTCACAGATAAAATTCCATGTTTTAAAACTAATAGTTTGTCTGTCATTCATTTTACTACTTAGTTCATGTTCTTACAATAATACTTCTAATAATCAGCTCTATGAAAAAAACATAATAACGATGGATACGCCAATGGATTTAAAGGCCTATGGCCCTAATGCCCAGAAAGCAGTAGATGAAAGTGTTAAAAAATTGTATCAACTAAATGATATGGCAAGTACTACTGTAAATAGCAGTGATATTATGAAAATCAACAATGCTTCAGGCAAAAATTATGTAAAGGTTAATCCTGAAATAATTAAAATGATAAAACTCTCACAAAAATATTCAAAAATAAGTAATGGTAAGTGGGATATTACAGTAGGTCCTATAGTAAACCTATGGGGAATAGGCACTGACAAAGCAAGATTGCCATCTGATTCAGAAATTAAATCTAAATTGCCACTGGTGGGATATAATAAGATCAAAATTGATGAAAAAAGTAACAGTGTTATGCTGGCTCAGCCTGGCATGGCTTTAGATTTAGGTGGAATTGCTAAAGGTTTTGCTGCTGATGAAGTATTAAAAATTTACAAAAAATATAATATAAAAAACGGACTTATAGATTTAGGCTCAAGTTCTATATATGCAGTTGGTAAAAATGAAAGTAACTCCCCTTGGGGAATAGGAATTAAAAACCCTAGAGGTGATGATATGCTAGGGACAGTTAAAATATCAAATCAAGCACTGTCTACCTCAGGTGATTATGAAAGATATTTTATAAAAAATGGTAAAAGATATCACCATATACTTGATCCCTCAACAGGATATCCTGTAGATACTGGAGTTATGAGTGTAACTGTTATAGTTGACAACAATATCTCTGATAATAATACCATAGCCGACATCATGTCTCTACTTATATTTGAATTAGGCCCTAAAGAAGGCGTAAATTTGGTAAACAAAACACCTGGTATATCTTGCGAAGTTACCACTAAAGATAATAAGATTTACACATCATCAAAATTTAAAGATAAATTTTCTGATTTAAATAAAAATTTTAAAATGGCAAATTAACATAGATTCATTATCTATTGAATTTTAAAAGGAGGACATTATGAAAAATCATGAAATTGAACAGGCTAAAGAACTTATAAATTATATTTACGAAAGTCCAACTTCCTTTCACGCAGTAAAAAATGCTGTATCTGAACTTAAAAAATTTGGATTTGTAGAAATTGAAGAGGGGGACGCCTTAAAAATAAAAAAGGGAGGTAAATATTTTGTAACTAAAAATCAATCTGCCCTTATTGCTTTTACAGTTGGAAAAGGCGAACTTGAAAATGAGGGGTTTAGAATAATAGGAGCTCATACTGATTCACCCAGCTTTAGAGTAAAACCAAATTCAGACATAGAAGTAGAAGGTGCTTATGTAAAGCTAAATACAGAAGTATACGGAGGCCCAATATTAAATACGTGGATGGACAGACCTCTTTCATTAGCAGGAAGGATTGTTCTAAAAGGTAAAGACTCATTTCATCCTGAGATAAAACTTTTAAACATAAAAAGACCTCTCATGATAATACCAAACTTAGCAATACATATGAATAGGAATATAAATTCAGGTGTTGAATTAAATAGGCAAAAGCATATGCTCCCTCTTTTATCACTAGTAAATAACAAATTCAAACATGGGCATTACCTTACTCAAATTATAAGTGAGGAACTTTCAGTACCCGAAGAAGATATATTGGATTTTGACTTATTCCTATACGAATTTGAAAAAGGCAGCATAATAGGAGCTGACCAGGAATTTATATCCTCGGGAAGACTGGATGATTTAAGCATGGTTTATTCAGGAATAAAAGCAATTTCAAATAGTAAGATTAAAAATACTACAAATGTAATGGTATGCTTTGATAATGAAGAAGTTGGAAGCACCACAAAACAGGGAGCAAATTCACCTATGCTCTTGTCTATATTAGAAAGAATAGCTTTCAATCTCGGCAAAAGCAAAGATGATTTTTACAGAGCTATATCAAAATCATTTATAATATCCTGTGATTTAGGTCATGCACTACATCCAAACTATGAAGAGAAATCTGACCCTGTAAACAGACCTATTATAAATAAAGGCCCTATTATAAAAATAAGTGCCAGTCAAAGTTATACTACAGACGCCGTATCCAGTGCCATATACAAAAATATATGCTGCAAAGCTGGAGTTCCTGTTCAAGTATTTGTGAATAGGTCTGACGAAAGAGGAGGTTCAACTATAGGTCCAATATCTTCAAGCCATATAAACATGACATCCTTAGACATGGGCTTAGCCATATTATCCATGCATTCTGTAAGAGAATTAGGTGGCATAAAAGATTATGTGTATGCCTTAGAATCTTTCAATAAATTTTACGATCTATAATATTTTATATAATTTATCCGATGACTACCTGCTCTAATACTCCCACGCACTCTGTAAAGCAACTATCACCAAATCTAAGAATTTGGGACATCTACTTTTCTCCAAGTTGTAGTAAAGAGCAGCTACGTCCCTAGATAACGATTTCTAAGCATCAGGTGGAGTCAAAACTCCATCTGATGCTTAGAACTCTGTTTATTTTAACATTTAAATTTACTTATCTGCTCATTAAATTTATCTACCATTTCTTCTAGCTGTTCTGAAAGTTTTGCAACACTTTCAGATGAGGCTAACATTTCCTCTGAAGATGCTGCTATTTCTTCCGATGAAGCTGATGTTTCTTCAAATACAGCAGTTACAGCTTCAACTTTTCCAACAATATCATTCTTGGAATTATTGGTAGACTCTAAAGATTCATTCACATCTTTAACTAGTGGTCTTATTGTCTCTATAGAAGAAGTCATTTCTTCAAAAGAATTATAGTTTTATCCACTATAACAGTTTGATTTTGAACTAAATTCTTAACTTTAAATGAAGAATATAGAATTTTCAAAGGTACTTGATTTGAAAGATCTTATCTCTTACCAAGAAGGTCAAGTCATAAGTAAAACTATAGCTCAAATACCTACTTCAAATATTACTTTATTTTCACTAGACAAAGGTGAAGGTATAAGTACGCATGTGACTTCTGGTGACGCTATGGTTCAAATACTAGATGGCACAGCTGAAATTACAATAGGTGGTAATGTTTTTATTTTAAAATCAGGTGAAACTATAATAATGCCTTCTGACATCCCTCATGGACTAAAAGCTGTAGAAAGATTCAAAATGCTTTTAACTGTAGTAAAACATTAACTCACTTTACACCTTAAAAGTTTTTAAAAAGTGTCTGGCTGCTGAGGACAAATATTGATTTTTCATCCATATTATAGCTGTCTGTGTTTCCACAGAAACTAGTTTAATTTTCTTATAATTCAAATTTGAATTGGGAATAAGTCCAATAGCAGCCTCAGGTACAATAGCTGTTCCTATTCCAGTACTTGCCCATAATAATATTGACCTGACGTCATCTCCTCTGCAAATAATCTTAGGTTCAAATCCTTCCTTGCGGCATGCCTTAACTATGACATCTTCAAATCTCCTATCTATTACTAGAGATTTGTTTGCAAGTTCAGTCATCCCTATATAATTCTGTTTTTCATTCCAATTTAAATTGCTACTAGCAGCTACCATTGACTCCTTTGGTAAACATATAGATTCAAAAATTTCTCCATTAAATGGTGTTCGTATAATTCCAATTTCTATTATTCCACTCTTTAGTAATTCTAATACTCTATGAGTATTTCCATCCCATATTTGAAAATCAATATCTGGATATTTTTTATAAAACTTTTGAATTCTATCTGGTAAAAGCGCTGCTCCTGAAGATGGTACTGTACCAATTGATAATGTTCCTTGGAGACCTTCATTTATATCTTTTAATTCTTTTTCAGTAGTTTCCATTAATTTTAACATTTGCTCAGCACGGTATTGTAATCTCTTACCTACATCTGTTAACTGTATTTTATGAGTATTTCTCTCTATAAGCTTAACACCCAACTCCTCCTCAAGTAATTTCAATTGATAGCTAAGTGGAGGTTGAGCCATATATAGCTTTTCAGCAGCTTTCGTTATATTTTTCTCTTTTGCAATTGCAAGAAAATATTTTAGCTGTTTGATGTCCATATAAATAATCACTTCCCAAATTACAGTTATATTTTATTAATATAATTGTAATACTTTTTATATATTTTTTGTATGTAATTTTCTTTGTTATAATTATACATGAAAATTTAACCATATTACTTTGTAAAAAATCTAAAACTAAACTACCATTTATTCATTCTAAGGAGGGTATCTATGACTAACAACTTAACCTTTTTATGTATAGCCTGCTTTTTTTCAGCTATTGTAGATTCTATATCTGGCGGAGGTGGAATAATAAGTTTGCCTGCCTTCTTACTAATAGGTATTCCCCCTCACCTAGCATTAGGGACAAATAAATTTACTTCTTGCTGCTCAACACTTTCTAGCTCAATTAAATTTGCTCGATCTAAAAAGGTAGACTTTAAAATACTAAAGTATTTACTTCCTTTCAGTTTTATCGGGGCTACTTTAGGGGTAAATGTTGTACTTAGCATAAAATCAAGTTACCTCAATGTAATAGTGCCTATATTATTACTATTTGTAGGGTTGTATAGCTTATTTTCTAAAAATATAGGACTTGAAGATAAATTTAATCATATATCATCAAAGAATATATGTTTAGGCATTATTCTTGCTTTATCTTTAGGATTTTATGATGGTTTTCTAGGTGCTGGTGTAGGTACTTTCCTAATTTTTGGACTTGTAAGCATATACAAATTTGATTTTGTAAGAGCCAGCGGAAATTGTAAAGTAATGAACTTTGTAGGTAATATTGCTTCTGTACTCGTATTTGCAATAAGGGGAGAAATTAATTATAAGATAGGTATCCCCATCGCATTATGCATGATAATAGGTGCAAATCTTGGGACAAGAATCGCTTTAATGAAAGGTTCTAAACTCATAAAACCTATTTTTGTTACTATGTCTCTAACTATAGCGGTTAAACTACTTTATAGTATGGTACCATAGAAGGTGATGCTATGAATTTTCTTATTATAAGTAATGATAAAGCGACTTATTGTCCATTAGCTGAAATTATTGAGAATAATGGCTTAGGTAAAATTATTCAAAGCAATCATTTGTTGGATTACGAAAAAGCAGATATACTTATTATGGAACTAGCAAAACCTGCTAATCGCAGCCTTGAAAGATTGCACAAATTAACTAATTTATTTAGCGGGGAAATCATCATAGTTTCACAAATAAGGGATAAAGAAGTTATTGCCAAATCATATTCTCTTGGAATTGAATATTACATTGTTAAACCGATATATTCCTCTGAAATAATAGAAATTCTTAAAAAAGTAATTAAACTTACACAATTTAAAAAATGTCTAAGAAATGCTAAAAATATATTCAAAAATTTGAAATTCTAATTATATACAAAGTAAAAATTCTTTTCTACTACTGTATACACTAAGTTAAAAATCATATATAAGTATTTTTTATTGCAGCTTAACTAACTTTACAAAATAGCTTAATAAACTTGATGGTTTTTCTCCTTCATAAAAATAGTAAGATAAAACATCATCAAACCATATTACTACAATACTTAATACATACCAGTAAATACTGTTTTTTAAACATATTTGTCCCATAAAGTTAAATTTTTCTTGTGAATAGTCCCATAAATTAAAATGCAAATATAAGTTAAAAAATACTCCTGTAAGTAGTTCTACTATACAAATTAAAGAACCTCCCATTATAACCTGCTGCCACATTTTCAAATTATAATATTCAGGTCTATCATTTAAGCTTCCAATTAATGCAGCACACAATCCTCCTATAGGAAACATCCAAAGGGACGTCCACCCGCACAAACTCCATTTACAAATACCACTAAAGCCTGTTAATGCACCACAGCATGCTCTAGAAATTATCTCTACATTTAAATAAATACTTCCAAATATGAAAAAATGGATTATCTTGTTCTTTTTATATTTCAAACAAAACACCTCTCATGTATAAGTCCATATACTAGTTTGTTCTATTTAATTTCTTCTTATTACTTTTTGTGACAAAAAAAGCATCCCTAACCTGCTGTAAATATTGCTACAATAGGCAAGTGGATGTTTCTATATTTAAAACCTGTAATTTTACTCTGTCAAATTACCACCTAACTTTACATTGAAAGTCTTATAAAGCTACACATTTAATCTTTTAAACAATTTTAAACCTCTGAACTATTCCATCTAACGTTACTGCCAGGGTATTTATTTTCTCTATAGATTCAACTATATTCTCAACAGCTGATTCTTGCTCCTCCATTATTGCTGCAACTTCTTCTGTTGATGATGATGATTTTTCTATTATTGTAGATATTTCTTCATTCGACCTAATCAAATGATCTTTGCTTTCATTAACCTCATTAATATTACATTCTAAGTCTTCAATTTGAAGCATAGTATTAGAAATTGATTTACCGATAAATTGAAATGATTTCATGCATAACACCATTGACTTATTCACTTCCATACCGGTAATTTTAGCTTCATCCATATTATCCTTATTTAAAGCTATTTCTTCTTGTATTTCGTTCAATATCTTACCTATTTTACGAGTTTCATCAAGAGAACTATCTGCAAGTTTTTTAATTTCATCTGCAACAACCGCAAACCCCTTACCACTTTCTCCAGCCCTAGACGCCTCAATAGACGCATTTAAAGCTAAAAGATTTGTTTGCTCTGCAATAGAATTAATTGTAGACATAATTTCACCTATCAAATTTGATTTTTTGCATAAATTATCTATATTATTACCTAAATTTTTTGAGATCTTATCATTTTTGTTCAAATTTTCATTAAGTGCTTCAATAGATTCACAACCTTGCCCCTGCATTTTTTTCATTTCCTTTGAGTACTTTCCAAGATTAGAAATACTTAAAACAGATTTTTCTATATCACTAGCAAGTAAATTTAATTTGTAAAAGCTATTTTGTATTTTATCTACTTGTTCTCTAGTTCCTTTGGCCAGTTCATTAATAGTTTTCGTAATAACAGCAATAGAAGATGTTGTCTGTGATGAAGACACAGTCATACAATCCAAATATTGTACAATTTCTGTAGAATGTTGCTCTATCGTTTGGACTGTTTCTAATAGTTCCTTCCTAAGTAACTCCAAACTGTTTCCCATAATACCTATTTCATTTTTATTAGATATTATAATATTTAAATTAGAACAATCATTTTTTGTTAAGTCTAACTTGGCCATTTTAGTAATAAAGTCAGTTGCCACTTCTATTGGTTTAGATATTCTTTTTCCCATACATAATGCAGCAACTGTTGAAAATATTATTCCTATTATAATAGCTCCTAAAATTGTATATATCGTGTTATTTAAACTCTTAAGTACTTCTTTACTAGGAACAATAATCCCTACAATTTGTCCATTATATGCGGTATAATATGCAAATAACATTTTTTGCCCTTCAAAGTTTATTTCAATAACCGATGACTTATTATTTTTTATTTTACTTATTACATTTTTATATTTTCCGCCATTCATAGTACCTAAATTATATTTATATGTTATGCTTTTATCAACTATAAAAGTATAGTCGCTGCTTAACAAAAATGCCCTACCAGTATCATACACTCTTGTATTTAATATCAAGCTTTTTAAACCCTCAAAAGACATATCTGCTCCTACTACCCCTACTAGTACATTGTTAAGATATATAGGCACAGTATATGATATTACATTTATATTTCTTAAAGAATCAACATAGGGTTTAGACCATAGTCCTTTCCTTGACTTAATAGGATCATAATACCAGGACATTTTACTATCGCCTTTTTTATAGTCTGCAAGTGTGTATAAATTAAATTTAATATTACCTTGGTTTTTCACATTGTCATATTCATACCCTATATCATAAGTTTCATGTCCTCCTGTAAATTCTGGATCAAAATTTATATATAAATCTACAATATTTTTATTATTTTCACCTAGGCTTTTCATTAGTAGCCCTATATTATTTTCATATTCATTCATATAATTTGTATCATTAATCTTTGAAACGTCAATACTCTGAAGAATTGCTTTTGACAGTTCATCTACCGTACTTTCCATTTTAATAGGTTGTATAGAATATTCATTTCCTTTACTGGATGCTATATTCAACAACTTGTCAATTGCTTCCGATTTAATTACCTGTGTTGATTTTATAATGCTAACACCACCTACTATAATAGCAACTAAAATAAAACAAACTACTATAGTAGAAACTATTTTTGTTATGATTTTATTCTTCAACTCGAAACCTTCCTCCTTAACGGACTAAGTTCATTTCATGTACTTTTTTAAATTAATACCCAGTGAAACTTTAAATTTAAATCATTCCACTGGGTCAATTTGAAAAGGCTATATTCTATTTTACATTTTTTCTACATTTGTGATTGTAGTATCATAAACTCTCAATACATTTTAAACTGCTGGTTGTTGTTGTGTAATGCAGTGAATATTTCCTCCACCATATACTACTTCTCGAGTATTAACTCCAACTGCCTTACGTTCTGGGAACATAGCTTGAACCTGTTTCAATGCTAATGCATCATTTTCATCTCCATACTGAGGAACAATAACCCCACCATTTACAATTAAGAAATTCATATATGAAGCAATACAAATGTCTCCGTCTTCTCTTGGCATAGTTCCTTCAATGGCATCTATAGCAAAGTCACCTGAAATTGTAACTGGTTTTTCTGGTAAACACAATTTGTGAACCTTTAATTTACGTCCCTTTGCATCTGTTGCTTCACATAAAGTCTTGTATGCTGCCTGTGCCTCTTCGTAGAATGGATTTTTCTTATCGTCTGTATAAATACAAGCTACTTCTCCAGGACGTATGAAACAAGCTACATCATCAATGTGTCCATTAGTTTCTTCTGGATCAATACCATCTTTAACCCAAATTACTTTTTCACAATTCAAATAATCGCAAAGCTTTTTCTCTATTTCTTCTTTACTCATGTGAGGGTTACGACCTTCACTTAATAAACACATTTCAGTTGTTATTACTGTACCTTCTCCATCTATATGAATTGACCCTCCTTCTAATACAAAACCTGTAGTTCTGTATGTATCAATTCCCTCAATTTCACATACCTTACGTGCTACTAAATCATCTTGGTCCCAAGGGAAATAAAGTCCATCTACAAGGCCACCCCATGCATTGAATTCCCAGTCACATCCTCTAATTTCGCCCTTATCATTAATTACAAAAGAAGGACCACAATCACGAATCCAAGAATCATTACTTGCTATTTCAACTACTCTAATTTCTGATGGTAACTGCTCACGGCAATTTGCATATTGTTCTTTAGAAACACACATAGTAACTGGTTCAAACTTATTGATAGCTTTTGCTACTTCAGCGTATGCTTTCTGTGCAGGTTTTGCTCCATCTCTCCAGTTATCTGGTCTTTCTGGCCATAACATCCAAGTCCTTGTATGTTTTTCAAATTCTCCAGGCATTCTGTATCCATCCTGTTTTGGTGTTGTTCCTTCAATTCTTTTTGTCATAATTATAACCCTCCTAATTTTAGATCAATATTTTATGTTAATTATTGATTTTGCTTTACTAGTTCTTCATTTCTAATTTTTTTCACTCTTATAAAAATTTCTTCAAATCCATAACCTATAATAGCTCCTATTGTAATCGGCAATTTTGCTCCAACATCATCTGCAGATAATGGTACAGCAGTCAAAATGATAGCTATTATAGCTATTATCATTGGAGCATATGCTGCTAGCTTAATAACAAAATTACTTCCACCAACCTTAAATGGTCTTTCCTTATCAGAATCAATTTTACGAAGCTTTAAGAAAGCTGGAAACATTGGTATATAGCTTGACAAAAACATAACTAAATTTAAAGCAAAAAAGCTCCAAAATAAATCTTGATTAGGTATAAATGGTGCAATTACAACAACAACAGTTGCAACAATACCATTCATTATAGATACTCCTATAGGCATACCATTTTTTTTACTCTTTCCAATAAATACTTTTGGCATATTTCCATCTTCTGCCGCATATTGAACTACATTATTAACACCTAATGACCATGAAATCATATTTCCAAACAATGTAAGCATAAATATAAAAGCCATAACTCCAATAAACATTCCAGTTTTTTGGCCTGTCAATATCTGAAGAGCATCAATCATTCCACTGCTTGTGCTAATTTGAGATGTAGGTATTGCAGCACTAATACCAAAACTTGAAAATATATAAATTGCAGCTATAACAATACCACCGATAATAATTGCCTGTGGAATTTGCTTTTTTGGGTTTTCCATGCTATCTGTAAAAGTACATACAACTTCAAATCCCAACATATTGAATATTATTACTGAAATAAGTGATATACTCTTCATATCCAAAGTTGGTAAAAAGGACCTTAGGGTAAATGGATTAGCCACACCATGTGTCATAGCGCCATAAATTCCTAGACCTCCAAGTGTGAGTGCCAAAAGCATTTTTAGAACTGCTGCTCCATTAAGAATCCATACACTATCACTTACTGGATAAAAGCTAATAAATACAACAATCCAAATAAATGCAAGTTCTATTATAATTGTTGGCAATGTTGGTATTGCGGCGCCTGTAATTATTTGTAAAATCTGAGGTATCATAACGGCCAGAGAAGCCATCCATAGTGGAAAATTAAGCCAGTAATACCAAGCTGTCCTAGATGCCATTCTATTTCCAAAAGCTCTCTTTACCCAATCATACATACCTCCTTGTCCCTCATAAGTCGTACCAAGTTCTACTGCTATTAATCCATAAGGTAATAAAAATGCCACTATAAGTAATATCCACCAAAAGAACTGCTGATTTCCAATTGCAGCTACAGGAGCAGCTGCTTCTGCTACAAATACTACACATATAACTGTTAAAATGACATCAAACATCCTAAACTTTTTTTTATCATTATCCATTTTAAATTTCTCCTTTCCTACTTTAATTTTCTCTTCGCTTCTTGTTCTTATAAATTGTTTACATATTGTTTTATATAACCTTTATTCATTACACTACATTCCGGAAATAGCATAATTTGGATTATTTTTAGGGCCTAAATTTTATTTTTCATATTACTACATTTAAATGTTTACAATATTTTTATTAAGCAATCCTCGTGCCAATAAAAAAAAGCCTTGAATCGCGCGAATTCAAGGCTTTTTTTTATACTAATTTAAAAAATTATGTCAAAGTGACATAAAAATATATAAACACCGTATTATATCTAGGTTTCTGGATTTAAAAATGCATTTCATATTGAAATATATGATAAAACTATATACTTTAAATATAAAATACAATATCATCTAATTGTATTTTACTGTACAAAAAATTAAAATTAGTATGTTATTATATTTTTCATGCTAATTTTAAATATAATAACATACTAATCTTTATCAAGAAATATTAATCATGTCGGGGGGGTCGAGGTGATATTTAGCAATTTTTCTGTAAACTGATGACCTGCTTATTCCAAGAACCTCTGCAACTCTAATCTTTCCAGCTTCATCCCATCCAAACCAATCTAGTGTTTTTCTAAGCACCTCCTTCTCCATTTCCTCAATTGGCACAATACCCTCTGGCTTTATTTTTACTTCATTTTCTCCTATAAACTCATTTGGCAAACTTGCCTCAGTTATATAATTGCTGTTTTCAAAATTCATTGCATATTCAATTACATTTCTAAGTTCCCTTACATTCCCCTCCCACTTATGAATCTTAAATAATTTTTTAACTTTAGGACTTAAGCCAATTATATTTTTTCTAAACACCTTACAATACTTTTCAATTAAATAATCACTTATGAGAAAAATATCATCTTTTCTTTCTATCAAGCTGGGAATTTTAAAACATATTACATTTAGTCTATAATATAGATCTTTTCTAAATTTACCTTCCTCTACCATCTTTTTAAGTTCTATATTTGTTGCCCCTATTATTCTAACGTTTACACCAACTTCTTTATTTGAACCTATTCTGCATATTTTTCTATCTTCTATAACTCTTAATATTTTATTTTGCATAAACTGGCTCATATTTTCTATTTCATCTAAAAAAATTGTTCCTCCATCAGCTTCTTCGAACTTTCCAACTTTTCCATTGGAGTTTGCACCTGTAAAGGCTCCCTTTTCATAACCAAAGAGTTCACTCTCCAGAAGTGAATCAGGTATAGCACCACAGTTGACTACTATAAACTTTTTATTCCTCCTTGGTGAAATATCATGAATAGCTTTTGCAAACAGTTCTTTTCCTGTGCCTGTCTGTCCTAATAAAAGAATGGTAGAATCGTATCTTCCAACTATTTTAACTTTTTCCTTGAGATTTAGCATAACACTACTTTCGCCAATAATTCTAGAAAGGTACTCTCTTTCTTTACTATTTCCTGCATTTGCTTTCTTTTCAACAGTGCATAAAATATACTTTATTCTTTTTTCTTCTATTAGATGTTTAATTGCATATGTAATACTGTCTTCTATATCAATTAACTTTACTTCTTTATTTTTTTCATCATCTTTATAAAAATCCTTTTCTATACCATCTATAAATTTTTCAATTTTGCTCATATCACTATAAGTATTAAAAATATTTCCGCATTTTTCATTGAAGTAAGCTATATTTTTAATTAGATCAAAAAATATTACGCCTCTATCATACATATCCATGATATTAATATACTTATCAAGAATACTGTTATCAAAAGTATTTTTTTTATCATAATATTTTAAAGTAAACATATACAACATCCCTTTTTAGCTTAATTTTTTAATTTATAAACTTATAGTACTTTTTACAAGCAACATTTATACCAAATAAAAAAACCCTATAAACATATGATTTAAAGGGTTTTTCATTATATTAAATTATAAATTCATCTCAATTTGACATCTCAATTTGAAATATTGTTTACACTATATTCAAGTCCATACTTTATAACTTTTCTGTAAACTGATGACCTGCTTATTCCAAGAGCTTCTGCGGCTTTAATTTTTCCAGCTTCATCCCACCCAAACCAGTCTAACGTCTTTCTAAGTATTTCCTTTTCCATTTCCTCAATTGATATAATATCTTTTGGCTCTATTTTTACTTCATCTTCTCCTATAAATTCATTTGGCAAACTTGTCTCAGTTATATAATTGCTGTTTTCAAAATTCATTGCATATTCAATTACATTCCTAAGTTCTCTTACATTACCATCCCACTTATGAATCTTAAATAACTTTTTAACTTCAGCACTTAAATCAATTATATTTTTTTTAAATATCTTACAATACTTTTTAATCAAATAATCACTTATGAGAAAAATGTCATCTTTTCTTTCTATCAAGCTGGGAATTTTAAAACATATTACATTTAGTCTATAATATAGATCTTTTCTAAATTTACCTTCCTCTACCATCTTTTTAAGTTCTATATTTGTTGCCCCTATTATTCTAACGTTTACACCAACTTCTTTATTTGAACCTATTCTGCATATTTTTCTATCTTCTATAACTCTTAATATTTTATTTTGCATAAACTGGCTCATATTTTCTATTTCATCTAAAAAAATTGTTCCTCCATCAGCTTCTTCGAACTTTCCAACTTTTCCATTGGAGTTTGCACCTGTAAAGGCTCCCTTTTCATAACCAAAGAGTTCACTCTCCAGAAGTGAATCAGGTATAGCACCACAGTTGACTACTATAAACTTTTTATTCCTCCTTGGTGAAATATCATGAATAGCTTTTGCAAACAGTTCTTTTCCTGTACCTGTCTGTCCCAATAAAAGAATGGTAGAATCGTATCTTCCAACTATTTTAACCTTTGCCTTGAGATTTAACATGACATCGCTTTCACCAATGATTTTAGAAATATATGAACTTTTTTCGATATTTCTTTTATTGGACTTCCTTTCAATAGTACATAAAATATACTTTATTTTTTTTCCTTCTATTAAATGTTTAATTGTATATGTAATATCAGTTTCTAAGCCTGTCAAATTTACTTCTTTATTTTCTCTATCATCTTCATAAAAATCTTTTTCTATACCATTTATAAACTTTTCAATTTCGCTCATACCACTATCAGTATTAAAAATATTCTTACATTTTTCATTGAAGTAAGCTGTATTTTTAATTAAATCAAAAAATATTACGCCTTTATCATACATATTCATAATATTGATATATTTATCAAGAATACTGTTATTGAAAGCATTTTTTTCATCATAATACTTCAAAATGAACATATACAATCACTCTTTTCTTCTAATTCACTTTATAATATCATAATTTTCTACAAATTTCTACAAATATTAAAATTCACTTTTAATTATATTTTACTTAATCATTTGGTATAGTTTATGCTTCATTATTTAATTTGAAGGAGTGATTTAAATGAAAATAATTGATTCACATTTACATTTTTCAAATATTAATAGTTTTAAAGAAGCAGCCTTAAACTTATCAAAAGTAAACTACTCCAGTACAGGATTAAAGGAGGAATTTGAAAAAAGCCACGTAATCATGGGCATAGGTATGGGATTAACAGAAAAAGAAATTGGAGGATTTCCAGATTTAAATTCTAATAATCCTATGGATTTAGATCTTGAAGAAAAAATACCTGATAATCTAGTTTACTGTTTAGGAATTAATCCACAAAAATTAAATGATGAAGAACTATCAAAAATTGAAAAAAGAATTAAAAATAGTAAAGTAGTAGGATTAAAAATTTATCCGGGATATTATCCTTATTATGTTTGGGACAAAATATACGACCCTATATATAAATTAGCTTCATCTTATAAAATACCAGTTGTCATCCATGGCGGTGATCCATATTCAAGCAAAGCCCTTGTAAAATATTCTCATCCAATACACATAGATGAACTTGCAGTAAACCATAGAGATATAAATTTTGTTATTGCTCACTTTGGAAACCCATGGATAATGAGTGCTGCTGAAGTGATATATAAAAATTCCAATGTTTACACTGATCTTTCAGGACTTTTAGTAGGAAATCAAAATGATATCGAGGCATTTAAAAATGACCAGTATTTTATCCAGCATATTCAAAGAGGAATTACATTTATTAAAGTTATTCCAAATTGGTACGAAAAATTTCTATTTGGAACAGACTGGCCATTGGTACCTATAAAAAATTATGTTGAACTTATAAAGTCCCTTTTTGATGAAAAATTTTATGATTATATCTTTTATAAAAATGCTTTAAAAGTATTTCCTAAATTGAATAACTTTTTTAGGTAAATGTTATGAGTATTTAACTCATAACATTTACCTATTCTATTCTCAATGGGACTATATTCTTATTGAAAATAACTACATTTAACATTATTATAAGAGTATCACAATATTAACTACACTAGATAATCCGGAGGGATAGAATGAAAAAATTGAAACTTAAATCTGACAAAGTAATAACATTTTATGAATACATAATAAAAAGATTCTTATTTATAATAATTTTATGTGTAGCATTAACATCAGTAATTTATTATGTATATTGTACAAATATAATGATAAATGATACAAAAGATGCCCTAAAAAAAGTTGCAGTAGCATCCCAATATATTATAAATGGAGACGAACACGAAAAAATAACTACTTATACTTCAAAGCAATATAAAGAAATGTGTAATATCCTTACAGAATTCAGACGTAAAAGTAATGTATCTGATGTATATACTATGATAAAATCAGATAACTCACATACAAAGTTTGTACTTGCTTCCTATGATGCACAATCAACCTTTATGAAAGATTATATGTTTAATGATAAAATGAAGTCAGCATACTATAATGGGAAAGTTACAGTTTTAGATACTCCTATTACTGACCTTGAAGGTACATTTTATTCAGCATATGCTCCTCTTTATAATTCCAGGGGAAAAGTAGTAGCTTTAATTGGAGTAGATATATCAGCACAGGAAATAATAAATTTAAAACATAAAGTATTTATAACATTTATTTTATTGTTTTTACTCACCTGTTTAATTGGAATACTTATTAGTTATTTCTCTGTTAAACCTATAAATAAGGTTATAAAATCATTAAATGGGCTTGTATTAAAAGTTTCACAGGGTGATTTCTCCTCAGACTTTGATGAATCTATTATTAAAATCAAGGAGATAAAAGATTTTACTCATACTATTAACACTATGAATAAAAACATAAGCTTTTTAATAAAAATAATTTCTCAAAATTCCAGAGAAATTGAATTAAAAGCAGAAAAATTGAACTCTTTAGTAGATAAAGTAAATTTATCTGCTCAAGTAATTACATCAATAGTTGAGGAAATGGTTTATACCTACGAAAATATAAGAAATTTTACTATAGAAACTATAAGAAAAAATAAAAATAATTATACAACAAACCTTGAAAAAACTTATACTGGTTTTAAAAACTTAGTTGACAATTTCAATGAAGAAGTTAAAAAAGTTACTGACAACTTTAATAAGTTGAAACTTGTATGCTTAAATAATACAAAAAGCCCTGACACCAAACTTATTAAAAAGTATATGGATAATCTTGATAACGAATTAGAAGAGATAAATAACATGTTTAATCTGTCATTAGATATTTTACATGAACTAAATGCCAATGATATAAGAAATAATAAATTATCGGAAAACGAACTATTTAATTATAACAATAAAATAATTGAAAAGTTTGACAAAGTCAATAGTGCTAATGTTTACATATCTGATGGCATAAACGATCAGGCAAAAGCAATTGAAGGAATTCTCGAAGAAATAGTAAATTTAAAAGAGATTTCAAATAATTTAAATAAGAACCTTAAAAAAATTAACTACTATAAGAAAAGCTAATATTATATTTAGACAGTACTAAAAAGTACCATATAAATTTCCAACCTGGAATTTTATATGGTACTTTTAATCTAGCAAATATTTTAATAGATATTAGAGAGTGTTAGATTTTTTCTGTAAATTAGCTTTCTATGATATTTTAGAAAGACAGCTATGTAAAAAATTATTTCTGTCTTAATTTCAAATATATAATTTAAAAATGAGTATGTCAATAACGCCTAAGAAAAAAGGCGTTATTTTTATAAAAATTTTATTCGGGAAGTCTGCCATCATACATTATGGATAGTTCACCATAAACCTTACCCCAGTTTCTGAGGACTGACGTCCATTTCTTAGTTGCCTCAAATGTTGCAAGATAAAGTGCCTTTAGAAGTGCAGTATCACTTGGAAATACGCTTCTTTGACTGTTTAATCTGCGGTATGTGCTATTAAGGCTTTCTATGGCATTCGTTGTATATATTACTTTTCTGACTTCTGGTGAAAATTTGAATATAGGGGTTATAGCATCCCAATTTTTCAACCAGCTTCGCATAGATCCTGGATATTTATCATTCCACTTCTTAGTTACAATTTCCAGATTTTTATGAGCAGTTTCCTCAGATGGAGCCTGATATATACTCTTAAGATCCTTTGCAAAATCTTTCTTGTGTTTATAAGATACATATTTAAGTGTATTTCTTATCTGATGTACGATGCATCTTTGGTATTCTGTGTCCGGAAAGGACGCATTTATAGATTCTTTTATGCCAGAAAGACCATCTGCACAAAGTATGAGGATATCTTTAACTCCTCTGTTTTTAAGCTCATTTAAAACACCAAGCCAGTATTTGCTGCTCTCGTTCTCACCTATATTTATGGAAAGCACATCTTTTATTCCGGCATCATTTATTCCCATGATTATATAGGCCGCAAGTTTTTTTACTATACCATTATCTCTAACAGAAAAATGTACTGCATCTATGAAAACAATTGGATAAACTGTAGACAATGGACGCTGCTGCCACTGTTCAATCTCTGGTAATATGCGGTCTGTTATGTTAGATATCATACTTTCACTTGCTTCAAAACCATATATGTCTTCAATAATTTCAGATATTTGTCTTGTAGTCATACCTTTTGCATACATCGATATTATTTTGTCTTCTATGCTTGATATGTCCTTCTGGCGCTTTGCTACAGCCTGCGGCTGAAATGTACTGTTCCTATCTTGAGGTACATCAATCTCTACTTCACCATATTTACTTCGTACTTTCTTGCTTTTCTTACCATTCCTGTAGTTAGCTTCATCTGAGCGTCCATACTTTTCATAGCCAAGATGGTTGTCCATCTCACCTTCCAGCATCTCCTGAAGAGTTCCTCCCAGTAGATCTTTCAGTGCATCTTGAATGTCCTCTGCAGATTTGATATCATACTCACTTATAAGAGAAGTTATAATATTTCTCTTACCATCTGTCATTGGTTTTACCTTATAAACATCTTTTTTCCTTGCCATAAAAAAAGCCTCCTATAATTTTTATTTTATCATAGAAAGCTTTATGTTTTTATTTGATTTACAGACTTTTTATCACAGGCTCAGATATTATTACAAAGTAATTACTGTACCACTAAGACCTTTCATAGCAAGTGGTGCCTTTTCTAAAGAAGCAATTACTGATTTTCTTCCAGCTTTGCTAGTCGCAAACTGAACTGCAGCCTCTACTTTAGGAAGCATACTTCCTGGTGCAAAATGGCCTTCACTAGCTAAATTTTTTGCCTCTTCTACGGATATTTCTTTTAGCTCCTTCTGGTTTGGCTTTCCATAATTGATAGCAACACGATCAACTGCTGTTAAAATAAACAGATAATCTGCATCTACAAGTTCTGCCAATTTGGCAGAACCAAAGTCTTTATCAACAACTGCTGGAATTCCTTCATAATCACCATCTTCATTTAAGACAACAGGAATACCACCACCGCCGCAGGCAATTACTATAAATTCATGGTCAAGCAGGTTTAATATAGAATCTTTTTCTACAATATCAACTGGCTTAGGGGATGCAACCATCTGCCTGTAACCCCTTCCTGCATCTTCTTTCATTACTAATTTAGGGTCTTCTTCCATCATCTTTAATGCTTCTTCTTTTGAATAAAATCCCCCAATTGGTTTTGTAGGACATTTAAAAGCCTTATCATTCTTATCTACTAACATTTGTGTTACTACAGTTGCCACATGCCATGGCATCCCCTGCTTCTTTAGTTCTTTTTTTAAGCCCTTTTGCAAATGATATCCTATATATCCCTGACTCATAGCCGTACACTCTGGTAGTTCAAACTTTGCAACTTTATCATTGTTAGCTGAAGCAATATCAAGTGCCAGACTAATCATTCCTACTTGAGGACCGTTGCCATGACTTATAATTATTTCATGCCCCTGTTTGATTAATCCAATTAAAGATGGGGCTGCATTATCTATCATTTTTTGTTGTTCTATCGGAGTTTTTCCTAAAGCGTTTCCCCCAAGAGCAATCACAATTCTTGACATATTTTTCTCCTTTATTTGTACAAATTTCTATAGATAATTATTCCTACTAGCCAATAGAATTTAGGACTACTTCCAATTCAGCTCTAGCCTTCATTTGTGCAACTTTATCTTCTTTTTTTGCATTTTGATTTAAGAAATATACAAGTAATCCTCTCATAGCTGTCAATCTGTTTTCACCTTCATCAAACACGATAGAATAATCAGCATCTATTACTTCATCTACTACCTCTTCTCCTCTTGTTGCAGGTAGGCAATGCATGAATTTTACATTAGGGCTTGCTTTTGCCATCATTTCTTTAGTTACTTGATATTTAGGATAGAATATTGCCATTCTGTCTTCTTTAGAAAGTTCAGCATCATATAAACCATACCAAACATCAGTATAAACGAAATCTGCATCCTTTAATGCTTCATCTTCGTTATCTGTAATCAATAATGAGCCACCAGATACTTTACAATTCTCTTCTCCAATCTTAGTAAGTTCTTTCTTTAATTGATAACCTTTTGGGCCATATTGAACGAAATGCATTCCTAATTTAGTTGTAATAAACATTAAGGAAGCACATACCTGAGTAGCATCTCCTACAAATACAACTTTACAATCTTCCAGTTTCTTTCCTTCTGGTAAATGTTCTGTCATAGTACAAATGTCTCCCATTTCCTGAGTTGGATGATTGTAATCAGACATACCGTTAATTACTGGTACTGTAGCATTTTTTGCAAGATCAACTACGCTCTTATGTCTGTCTACACGTGCCATAAGGATATCTACTAATCTAGATAAAACACGGCTTGTATCCTCGATAGTTTCATGTCCTCCTAACTGAATCTGACCTGGAGCTAAATACTGTGCATGTCCACCAAGTTGCTCCATTGCTGTTTCAAAAGATACTCTTGTTCTAGTTGAACTCTGTTGAAAAATCATTCCTAATGTTTTATGTTTAAGCAATTGTGGATAATATCCATTCTTAATACACTTTTTCAACTTTAAGGATAAGTTTATGATATCCATTAATTCTTCCTTTGTAAAATCATTTGTATCTATAAAATCCTTTACTGCCATTTTTTTCTTCCTCCTAAAAATTAATATTTTGTTATGAATTTTTTATTACTACTTGTAAAAGTTTTCTCACATAACTATTTAGCAATATCCATGCCAAAAATTAATCATAAGGAAATGGCTATTTTACTGAAATACCATACTTGAAATATTAAATAACTTATTTCAATTTGGGATGTGTCACAAAAATTTACTGTATTTAAATCAGTTCCTATATTTCAAAATGACATACATTTTTTATATATTAGAAATTGTACGCAAGTTTATTTGACATAACAATAAAATCTATTCCAAGCTAAAATGCTGCTTGTAAATAATTCCACTATACAAAAATAAAGCCTAGAATAACTTTTACGCTACCTAGGCTCAAAATATGACATTTAAGGTAAATAAAATATTTTCTTCAAATCTACACTTTTAGGGCTGCTATCTTCATTAGTTTCCATTATATCTTTCATATACTTCCACCACTTTTGACAAATCTCAGTATTTGCCATTTCATTGTATGATTTTTCATCTCTAGCTTCAACATATGAAAACAAATATCCTGTTTCCTCATCTAAAAATATAGAATAATTATCATATCCATGTTTTTTTAATTCTTCTTTCATTTCAGACCATATTTCATCATGCCTTTTTTTATATTCATCATAACAATTCTTATATACCTTCATTTTACAAGCTTTTCTAATCATATAACAATCCTCCATCTATAATATTTACATTATACTATATAGACATATTCATTTCTTTTTCAATTTGTTTTAAACTCTTACCAGATGTCTTAGGGGCAAATACTATGCCAACTATCATACTTACTAATAAGAAAGCAGTCATGGTTAAAGCTAATCCCTGAAATCCCAATGTTGCTAATGTTGGTACGAAGAAACTCCAAAATCCAAGCCCAATACGTACAATTGAGAACATAATTCCCTGTGCTGTAGATCTAAATCTTGTAGGGAAAAGTTCACTTGACCATAATTGGAAAAATGGCTGCTGTGCCATACCCTGTCCAATCCCCCAAAGTATAACGTATGATAGAGAAATAACAAAATTTAATTTGAAGAATGCAAACAACGCCATAGAGGTAACGTTTACTATAGCCCCTATAAAAAATGTCCACTTTCTACCTTTGGAACTATCGCTAAAACGCATAAATATAGTTACTGTTGTAAATACAGATATTGCAAATTCCAGACATTGAAGACCCACGCTAGTTGCTTGTGATTGGGACCCAAAATTTTGAAGAATATATGGTAAGAAAAATCCTCCAGTTCCTGCTACCAAATTCCACAATCCATACATAGCTACAAGAAAAATAATTGACTTTAAATTTTGGCCTTTAAATAAGCTAGATACACTAACTTTTTCACTTTTATCTATGTTCTTTAACTTTTTTTGTTCTTCTTCCCATGTCTCAGATTCTGACATATCATGACGCATTAACCATGTTATAAATGCTATTACTATAAGATGTAAGAATACTATTCTAGCTCCCCATATACCCAAAGGAGTTAATATAAATGATAAAGCTAATGTGCAAACAGGTCCAAGCGACCACAAAGCTTGTGCCAAACCTCCATGTTTTCCTCTTGAATCTGCGGGTGCCTGCTCTGCAATTAGTGTCCATGATGCTGGTATATCTGCTCCAACAGCCAATCCAGCCACTATATATCCTAAAAACAACATCCACGGTTTTACAGCACAAACCAATATAAACATACCTATTATATATACTAAAAGATCGTAAGCATATATTTTTTTTCTTCCAAACTTATCACAAATTCTTCCTCCTATAAGTGCTCCTACCCCAGCAGATATTGCATTAGAACTTATAGCTCCTAATAGTCCAACAGTTGTATTGCTCAAGTGAAATTGAGCTGTCCAAAGAGTCAATGCACTTGCACCAGATACAATAGATCCTGAATCCAAATAATTAGCCAAAGCTGCTGATATGGTCCATTTCCAGTGTTTTCTTTTTTCAGAAACTTCCATTATGTAACATCCTCCCCATTTATTAAAATTATTGATTATTACACTTTCATGAGAACATCTTCCAAAATAAAATATGTTCTTATGAAATAATTTTTCTAAAAAACACTTTTATTTTAATATTCCATCTCTCACATTAACTTTAAATCCCCTTGCAAGTTCTTTTAACTGTTCGTCAGTTAATTCTTGTTTAATCTGACCACATGAATAAACTTTAACGTAAACTTCTGCTGCCTTTTCTACAGTTTCAATTAGTCCAAAAACTTCATCCACAGTAGAACCTGTCCCAAATATGCCATGATAAGGCCATATAACTAGACGATATTCTTTCATTTTTTCAGCAGTTTTTCTTCCTATTTCATCACTTCCGGGTACCATCCACGGTAATATACCAACACCATCTGGGAATACAACAAGACACTCCGTACACATTTTCCATAATGTTTTAGTAAAAGCTGCTTCATCCAATTCATGAACAAATGTCATAGTTATAACATTTGTAGCATGTGTATGCATAACTACTCTATGATTTTTGTCAATTTTCAACCTTTCTATATGACTCATAAAATGAGCTGGCAGCTCACTTGTAGGACTTGATCCATCCTCATATCCCCAAAGAACGTATATACTATTTCCATTCTCTGAAACCTTTACTATTCCCAAATTTGTTTCTGGAGAATCAATCACATTTTTAAAATACTTACCTGTTCCTGTAACTAAAAATATCTTATTTGCCAATTCTTTTACCGGGAAAGATAATTTGATTTCCCTTGTGAATTTATTTATATCAATATATTTACTTACTTCATCATCATAAAGCAAATAACTTATATTTCCTCCATTTCGTTCATCCCATCCCATTCTCCACATATTATAAGTAACTTTCATCATTTCTTTTAAAAATGGGGCTTCTAATATTTTATTATTACAGCATTTGTTATCCAATGTAATCATTCCTTTCAACTATTTCCTCTTAACTAATACATCCTTTTCATATTGTTTTACTTCATCAAACCATTCTTCACGTACAGGGACATTCATTTTTTCACAGTAATAATCCCATACATCAGAAAATGGATATGATTTAAATTCCTCTAATAACACAATTCTTGAAGTATAATCTTTTTCTAATTCCAATTTCTTTAATAATTCTGTAGGCTCCAGCATAGCCTTAAGCAGTGCCTTTATCACATTTCTTGCTCCAATAACCCATGCTGCTATACGATTTACGCTTCCATCAAAGAAATCCAATCCTATATGAGTTCTCTTTATTAAATCATTTCTAACAAGTTCATGGGCAATTTCTTCAAGTTCATCACTCATTATAACTATATGGTCACTATCCCATCTAACTGGTCTGCTTATATGTAATAACAGTTCATCAGTAAACATCAAAACTGATGATATTTTATTTGAGATAGTTTCTGTTGGGTGAAAATGTCCAGTATCCAGGCATATTGCCTTGTTATTTTTAATTGCGTATCCCATATAAAATTCATGAGAACCAACTACATAACTTTCTGAGCCTATCCCAAATACTTTACTTTCAACTGCATCCAAATTGTATTTTTCATCTATGTTCTGAGAAAATATTTCATCTAAAGAATCCTTCAATCTCTTTCTCGGTTCCAACCTATCTATTGGAGTGTCCTTATATCCATCTGGCACCCAAATATTAGTTACACATTTTTGTCCAAGTTCTTTTCCAAAATATTCTCCTATTTTCCTGCATGCCATACAATGTTTTATCCAAAAATCTCGAATTTTTTTATCAGGATTACTTAGTGTAAATCCATCTTCAGATTTTGGATGAGAAAAACATGTAGGATTAAAATCAAGTCCCAGTCCATTTTCTTTAGCCCATTTAACCCAGCTTTCAAAATGCTCGGGTCCTAATTCATCTAGTTCAACTCTTTCATGAGTGTCTGCATATATTGCATGCAAATTTACCTTATGCTTTCCAGGAATTAATGCAAGTGCCTTTTCTATATCATTTCTAAGTTCTGATATATTTCTAGCTGCTCCAGGATAACTTCCTGTAACTGATATTCCTCCAGTTAATTCTTGGTCTTTGTTTAAAAATCCTCTGACATCATCCCCTTGCCAACAATGCAGCGATATTTTTACCTTAGATAGCTTGTTCAAAACCCTATCCACATCAATTCCATACTTGCCATATAACTTTATAGCCTCGTTATATCTCGTTAATGTACTCTGATTCATATTCTTACCTCCATAAATCATTTTAAAATACACAATTTTAAAAATCTTTCATATATACCATTTAAATCTTTAACTTTACAAGGATTATATTCATCTATCTTAAAAGATTGTCTAATTAATTTTCTCGCTTGAATAATATTTTCAATTTCAAAACTTGATATCATTTGGACCATTATATTTCCAAGTGCCGTTGATTCCACCGGACCTGCTATTACCTCTCTCTCTATAACATCTGAGGTTGTCTGACACAAAAGCTTATTTTGCACTCCACCACCAACTATATTCAAAGTATTAATTCTATTTCCAGTTACTTCTTCCAGTTCTTCAATAGATCTTCTATAAGTAAGAGCTAAGCTGTCGAAAACACACCTTGATATCTCACCTGCAGTATGAGGAACATTTTGTCCACTTTCTTTACAATACCTCTGAATTTCCTCTATCATGTTTTCAGGTTTTAGAAATCTACAATCATTACAATTTATAATATATTTAAAAGCTTGAACTTTAAGAGCTTCGTTAACCAATTCCGAAAAACTGTATTTGTTATTATAATTTCTACGCACCTCCTGTATTAACCACAACCCAATTATATTTTTTAAAAATCTGTAAGTGTTAAAGGCTCCTCTTTCATTTGTATAATTATTTTCAAATGCAACTTTATTATTTATGGGCTTATTCATTTCTATGCCAAGCAAAGACCAGGTTCCACTACTTAAATAAGCAAAATTTTCGTCACATCCTGGTACTCCAAGGACTGCCGATCCTGTATCATGCGTTGCAACCGATATAAGTGTACATTCTGGAAGGTTATACTTCTCTTTTAAACTTTGTTTTATACTGCCAACATTTTGTCCAGGCTGAATTAGTTTTGCAAACTGGCTTCTTTTAAGGTCTAAAATATTCAACAAATCCCTATCATATTCTTTGGTTTCCAAATTCAATAATTGTGTTGTTGAGGCATTTGTAATCTCATTTATATAATTTCCCGTAAGTAAATAATATAAATAGTCTGGAATTAATAATATTTTTTCCGCCTGTTTGAGTTCATCTTTATTATGTACATAAAGTTGATACAGCGTATTAAAATTTAAAAATTGAATCCCCGTTTTTTTATATATTTCTTTAAGTGATATGAGTTTTGAAAATTCCTCTATAGCATTTTTTGTTCTTTCATCCCTATAAGAATAAACTTTTGATATTCTATTTCCATGCTTGTCAAGTAAAACATAATCAACTGCCCAGGTATCTATTCCTAATGTACATTTATCTATTCCTAACTTAGCAGCTTTTTGAAGTCCTATTATTATATTGTTATATAAATTATCTATATTCCAAAAATACTCTCCGTCTTTTCTTATAATTTTATTTTTAAACCTGTGGATCTCTTCAATGACTATTTTACTATTTAGCATTTTTCCTAATACTAAACGTCCACTAGATGCCCCTATATCTACTGCTATGTGAAATTTCATCTTATTTAACACCTCTTTTTAGAACTCCCGATCATTAAATATTTTGTACTCGTTTACATACATATTATATATTTGCTAGTGTTTGTTGTCAACATATTTTGTTGTTATTTATTGCTTTTATCTTTTATTTTGTTGTATTTTATCTACATCCGTTATTAAATCAACCTCTTATTTCAAAATTTATTTGCTATTTTAAAACCTTTCGAAATATGAAAATTATATTTTTTACTACTTTATAAATATCTTAATAGATACTAGCTTTATTTGGGTAGACTATACTTACAGTATTCACTAAAACCTTATTATCATTTGTTACTAAAATTATATAACTAATATGTAGACAAAAAGATTAGTAATATCTATCTTAAAATTATCTTTATTTAGCTTCTAAAGCAACGCAAAACAACATTTTGTATTGCTTTCTATAGATTTAAGGACTATATTCTGTTACAATAAATAATATATTATAGTTTTATATACTAATGGGAGGTATTTTGTCCTATGTTAGCAATAGAAAGAAAACAAAAGATAAAAGAAATTATTATGAACGAAAAAAAAATTTATGTAAATAATTTAAGTAAACTATTTGAAGTTACAGAAGAAACCATTCGTCGAGATTTAGAAAAATTAGAACAGGAAGGCATCGTAACAAGAACTTATGGAGGGGCTATATTAAATAGAGAACAGACTAATGATGATCAACCATTCTTGAAAAGAGCAACAAGAAATTTAGATGCAAAACAAAAACTTGCCCTGAAGGCACTTCCATTTATAAAAGAAAAATCTACAATTATGGCAGATTCAAGTTCTACTGTTCTAGAATTATTGAAACTATGCAAAGGAATTAAAGATATTACTGTTATGACCAATTCCATTGAAATATTAAATAGTTTATCAAGATCTTCTGTACATGTTATTTCAACTGGAGGAATTTTTAATTACAATTCAATGTCATTAACAGGTTCTATCTCCAAAGATGTTATAAAAAAGTATAATGTCGACTTAGCTTTTATAAGTTGTAAGGGACTTGATAAAAATAAAGGTATTACTGATTCTAATGAATCTGAAGTTGAGCTCAAAAGAGCTATGGCTAGTCAATCTAGTAAAGTATTTCTATTAGTAGACAGTTCAAAATTTACCAAAGTAGCTTTTATCCACTTGTTTGATTTTAATAATATAGACTATATAGTTACAGATAATAGTCCTTCTCAAGATTGGATAGATTTTTTACATAAACACAATATAGAACTTATCTTCTAAATTCTTACTCCGTATATTTGGGGGATGAACATAGATTTAATTTTTATATAAATCTATGTTCATCCCCATCCAAATAAACTTTTGTATTTATAGCTCCTTAAAAACTACATAATCCCATAGAACTCAATTTTTTATATCCCGTACTACTCTTCAATTGCTATATCTGCACCTAATATAAGATGTGACATGGCTGGAGTTGTATTAAAATAATGAAACCATTATAGTATTCTATCTTTCCTTAACATATTAAACACTGCCGTGCAGATGCATGTGGAATACCTGGTAAAAAAGACTTTTCAAATAAACTTTATGAAATTACTAGTTATCCTAAAACTTTCTCTCACGACTAACGTATAAATCTCATAAAATAAAGCAGACATTTTAGATAAATGCCTGCTTTGTTTTTTATCTTTAAATATTTAATTTTTTACGTTTTGACTCTATCCTTTGGAGCATTTGTTCTGCTGCCTTATCTGGATCAGGTTCTACAAAGAATTTTGAACCATAGTCATCTTCCATCTTATTTAACAGATAATCTGCAACAAATGGACCTCCAGTTACAGGTGGAACAACACCAAGCCATGTATCTATACCGCTACCTACTACATACATTCCTATAGCCACTGCTTTTTCTGACATCCATTCAGGAGCAGCTCCAACTACTGGCAAATCACTAATATCCAATTTTAAATAGTTTGCTAGCTCACCAACAAGTTGTAAATTACGACTGATATCAACACATGAACCCTGGTGAAGAACCGGTGGAATATTCAATAAATCACATACTTTTTTAAGTCCAGGACCAGCTATCTCTTTAGCTTCTTTTAAAAGCAATCCTGCCTTTGCTGCTGCATGAGCTGCACAGCCCGTAACAACTACTATTACATCATGTGCGATTAAATACTTGATCATTTTTACTATAGGTCCATCATGTTCAACTTTCGGGTTATTACAACCTACAAAAGCAGCTGCACCTCTTATAACACCCGATAATATAACATCTGCAAGAGGTTTAACTGTTTGAAGGTGATCTATATTTGAATTGACAACCTTGTCAAGGGTGTCAACTATAGCTTCAGTACTAAATCCAACCACTGCATCACATTTTTCATTAGGAATTAGAACCTTTTCTCTATCTCTATTCTTATAATTTAATATAGCTTCTTTCAATATCTGTTTTCCACATTCATAGGCATTGTCTTCATCAAACTCAATATATAACGAATCTGTTATCTTAGCTTTTGGTGATGTTGTTATAAATTTAGTATGATAAGATTGAGATAGTTTTGCAAGTGATGGCATTATGCACTGAACATCAACTATCAATGCTTCAACTGCACCTGTTACTACAGCAAGTTCCTGTTGAAGGAAGTTTCCTGCCATCTTAATACCATGTCTTAGTGCTATTTCATTTCCTGTACAACACATACCACAAAGATTTATTCCATCTGCGCCCTGAGCTTTTGCAAGAGCAATGAGTTCAGGATCTTCAGCAGCTGCAACAACTGCTTCTGAAAGTACTGGCTCATGTCCATGCAGTATAACGTTAACTGAATTTTCCTCTAATACACCTAAATTAGCTGTAGTTCCTACTTCTGATGGAGTTGTAAATAGAATATCACTAAGTTCAGTTGCAATATAAGAACCACCCCATCCATCTCCAAGGGATGCTCTCATTGACATTTTAAGAATATTTTCTGCATCTCCTGAACATCCAATGTGAGTTGAGTGCATTATACTAACTATATCTTTATCAATTGCCCTTGGAGTTACACCAAGCCTGTCCCATACTTCTCTTCTTTTTTTAGGCAAAGCTGTAGGCAAAGTCAAATTCCCATGAGGTTTTCCATATTCATTCAATGTAGCTGCGGCCAAATCATGTGCTACATCATAAATATCTCTTCCCTCAGTTTCAATTTCAAATCTCTTTGCAACAGCTGCAAGCTTTTTCTCATCTCTTATATTTATTTGTCCATCTCTTGATGCGTTTTCAAGATAAAGGCATATTGACCTACCATGATCTGAATGTGCTGCCGCTCCAGCTGCACACATTCTTGCAAAGTTTCTTGCAACTATAACATCTGCTGTAGCTCCACAAATACCTCTTGATACTCCTTTTCCTGGAACTGGACTTACCCTACAAGGTCCCATAGCACAATTTCTGCAGCACACACCAGCTAAACCAAAACCACATTGTACTTTCATTTTAGCTTTTCTATCCCATACAGTTTCTACACCATCTTTTTTTGCTTTTTCAATAAGCTCTTCCTCAGCTGCTACTATTTCTGACCTTCTGTCTTCCATTAATAAAATACCTCCTTAAAATATAATAAATTTATACCCAGATTTTATTTTTTAATTATAGTTAAAATTTAATTGTCTACCAAATTTGTAAAGGTTAACATGGAAGGGGTAAAAATTATTAATCTTTTTTTAACTAAATAGGGTTTTAGGTATTTTTAAGATTATACAATGTATCTTTATAAGATACTTTTGCTATTTTATATAAGAAGGATATATTGTATTTAATATAATTTTTCTCACTATTATACTAATAATGAGATTACCCCTAACATATTTGTGTTTATGTTTAAATTATACGACACATATTTACATTTGATAAACAACTTAAATTTACACTTATACAACTAAAAGTTATAACTTTAAAATTTAAAAGAAGGCCAAAAACAATTTATTTTAATCTACATTATTATCGGTCCACGCCTTATATAGAAGTTTAACAGCAGGATTAATTTCATCTAATTTTATTCCTCCAAATCCCAACATAACAGTACCTTTTAAACTGTTCTCAGGATATTTCCAAAACTTCGACGTAGGATATACTTTTACACCAACTTCATGTGCTCTGTCAATTAACTCCTTTTCCGACATATTTGCTTTTACTTGTACTAAAATATGAAGGCCAGCATTCATGCCATAAATAGAAATTTTGTTTTCAAATATTCTTTTCAAACTTTCAACTAGTGCATCATGTTTTTTCTTCTGCATCCTATTGGTTTTTCTAAGATAGCTTTCCCAATGCCCTTCTTTCATAAAAAGTTCTAAAGTTTTTTGGATAATAAAAGGAACAGAAGGTGGATACCCATCAAACATTGCAGTAAACTTATTTAACATACATTTAGGAATGATCATGTATGATAAACGTAATGTTGGAAATAGAAATTTTGAAAAACTGCCGATATATACAACCCTATCACTACAAAGAGATTGAAGGGACTGCACAGGTTTTGTATTATATCTAAGGTGGCAGCTATAATCATCTTCAATAATTATTGAATTGTTTTTAATTGCCCATTCTATAAGCTCAAGTCTTCTAGAAATAGGCATTATAATTCCTAAAGGATACTGATGTGATGGGGTAACATGCACAGCTTTGGTATTTGTACAATTTAGTTCTATTACATTCAGTCCCGATGAATCAAGAGAAATAGGCTTCACATTAAATCCATGATTTTCTAAGGTACGGCGGGTTATATGATGTCCTGGTTCTTCCATTGCAATTGTGGTAGTAATATCCTTAATAAGTTGACATAGCATACCTAAACAGTAATTTACACCAGCTCCAATAAAAACTTGATCTAATGTACATTCTACCCCACGATAATAATGAAGATATTTTAATATCTCTTCTCGAAGATTGATTTCTCCAAAAGTTGGACCATAACTTGTCATCTCACTAGAAAAATTTTTTATACACTTATTTGTAAGTTTTCTCCACTGCATCATAGGAAGTTCACTCTCATTTAATTTTCCATATTTAAAATCATATTGAATTAATGAATCCGAATCATCTGGCAGCATAGGTTTATTATAAGAAGCTTCTTTTGTACCATGAACATAGGAAAGATCTAACTTTTCAACATAATATCCGCTGCGAGGTTTACTAATTAAATATCCTTCCGAATATAGTTGATGATAAGCTACATCTACAGTATTTCTACTTATATGTAAATCACTGCATAATTTTCGGGTCGATGGCAGTTTACTACCTGGCTTTAAATCACCACTTAAAATTTGCTCTCTAAACTGCTGGTACAACTGAATATATAATGGAACATCACTTTTATCCTTTAAAACAAACATACGTTCACATCCTTTTAACCCAAAATCATGATTCTTTAATCATACGCTTTTCTATAGTTGGCCTCATTCTTTTTTCTAAATCTGGCACTTTTACATATAACCCTAGTGTTTTACAATAAAGTTATATTAATTTCTTATTTTATCAACATAAAACGGTATCAACCAATATTTTATATTATTATATCATAATAGATAAAGGTATAAGAATTAGCATATTATACTTTTAAAATTCCTTGAGATATTATAAAAAGGCAGGTGTGATGAATTGGAGATCAAACAATTAAAATATTTTCTAGAAGTTTGCAAACATAAGAGTTTTTCAAAGGCTGCTAAAGAAATTTATATTACTCAACAGGGCTTAAGCAAGGCAATTAGTAATTTGGAAGAAGAACTTCAATATCCTTTACTTCATACTACACCTAACGGAATCAAAATAACAAAATATGGGCAATACTTACAAAAACAATCAGAACATATTGTACAGGAGTTTGATTTGATTTTAGATGGCATGAATAAAATGGCTAATATCAATGAGGGAACTCTAACAGTATGTTTTAGCTTCGGAGTCCTTAATGCTCTGTCACCAGATATTATATCTGACTTTCAAAAAACTTATCCTAACATTAAGTTAATTATAAAAACTTATCCTGATTCAATTTGTGAAGAAGTTGTTATGAATGAAAAAGCAGATTTAGCTGTTTCAATTGGCCCAATTAATGAAAAAACTTTTAATTCTACCACCATTAAATCTCAGTATCCTTGTATTTTAGTAAATAAAAAAAATCCATTGTCTAAAAAAACATCAGTGGATTTTAAAGAATTAAAAAACGAAAAATTTATTATTCTTAATGAAAAATTTCATTTTTATCACAACTTTATTAATAAATGCAGAGAATCAGGTTTTGAACCAAATATAGTCTTTACTACCTCAGAAATTATTACCGTTCATAAACTAAGTCATTTTAATAAAGGTATTGGAATAAGTATTGATTTTATGGCTAAAGATATTAACTATGAGGACATTTATCCAATTCCTTTTAAAGATCCTTCTTTCAAATGGGAAATTTGTTTAATAACTAAGACACACCGATTTGAACCCAATTTAGTGAAAATATTCACAAATTATATGCTAAATTACTAAAACTACTATATATGTGTTATTTTTACTTACTAAGTTACTGTAACATCTGTACTATAATTAATTGAAATTTAGCTGACTAAAAAGCCAAAAGATAAGCAGTTGTAATTCCTATAACAATTTATTTTTTGGCACTTCTAGCAGCATTTGACCTTACAGGCCTACTGATTATCAATTAGCATTTTTATATTATGCTAATTAAATTTTTTTAGATACTTCTTCTAATACTTCAGCAGTTGAAGAAAGTTCTTGAATAGATGAAGTTATCTCCTCTATTGCACTACTTGCTGCTTCAAAATTGCAATTTGATTTATTTATACTATTAGTAACAAGTTCCATAGAACTAGTAATTTCTTTTAGCACAGAATCAATTTCTTTAACTGATTCACTACTTGATTTAGACAATTTTCTTATTTCTTGTGCAACTACACCAAAGCCCTTTCCATTATCTCCTGCTCTTGAAGCTTCAATAGCTGCATTTAATCCCAAAAGATTTGTCTGCTTTGAAATACTTTGTATAAATTTTAAGATTTCATTAGTGTCTTTAGCATTTTTATTAGCTTTATTTAATGCATTAGAAGTATCTTCATTTAAGTTAACTATATTTTGGATTTGCTCAGAAATATCATTGCTTGCCAAAGACATTTGTTTAAGAGAACTTGCTACATTTTTTGATAAAGTCATCATCTTATCCATACTTTCAAGACTTGTTGCTGCCAAAAAAAGACCGATTACATTATTATTGTCATCTTTAATTGGGATTGAGTATGATTTAAAAGGTACTCCATATAATTCTTTGGAAACAATATCTATTACTGGCTTTCCAGTTCTTAGTGCCTCACCTGGCGGTCCTTTTCTTGGTATTGGATCTCCTTCTTTACTTGATAAACTTAGCTTGTCACTATAAAGAATTTTTAAAATTTTTTCTGTATCAGTAATATAAATAGTTATATGATGACCAAAAAGTATATCTATGTATTGCAGTGAATCATTTAAAGAATTAAATATTGTATTTTCAACTATTGGTGATAACATATTTTTGCCTCCAATTAATTTGCTATAAATACAATATATATTATACATCTTATTTGTATAAATTGAAATATATTCCTTGCGTTTGTATATAAGTAAATTTATGATTAATTTACCATATATCTATTTTATGAAAAAACTACAAATAAGAAAACACCCGCTAGTCTCCTGCAATATTACTACAATAAACAAGTGGGTATTTCCATTTAATATTAAATCTAAAGCTTACTATATTGTAGGGCTTCTCTCCCTTCATCACCAGTGCTTATGCGTATAACGTTTTCAATATCATAAACAAATATCTTTCCATCACCCATTTCTCCTGTATGGAGTATTTTTTTAGCAGTTTCAATAACAAGCTCTACAGGTACTTCACAAACTACCACTTCTACTTTTACTTTTGGTAGTAGATTAATATCCATGGTCAACCCACGATAATATTCCTTATAACCTTTTTGTACTCCACATCCTAAAACATTTGTAACAGTCATACCCGTAACACCAATGTCATTTAATGCTTCTCTTAATTCCTCTAATTTAACTTTGTGAGTAATAATATCCACCTTTGTAAGTTTATTACCCATCGTTTTACCTCCCTTATTAAATATATTTAGTTTCTTTCATAACTCTACAAGCATTGATCTGGATACTTAAAATGTATAAATTTATATTATGTATTTAAATTTTATACTATTTTATAAAGACTTTTCAACTATATTTTTATATTTATATTAAACTTATAATCCTCCATAGCCTTCTTCTACATGTTCTGTAATATCTAAACCTATCTGTTCATCTTTTCCACTCGCTCTTATAATGCTTACAACATTTTTTTGTTGATTATTTTAAAATAGAGTGCAGCGTAGTATTAGGTCCAATCACGGATCACAAAAAACACTCACTAAGCTACTGTAGTATCACTACAGTAAACAAGTGAGTGTTTCTGCATTTAGAACCTGTCAAATTCTTGACATTTACTTCTTGGTGCTCCTAGCAGGATTCGAACCTGTGACCTACTGATTACGAATCACATATTATCATTTTTTATTATATCTTATGAAATTTACTTAATCTCTTTAAACATTGATATATAAGACTTTATTCTATATACTTTCTTATCGCTTCAAATCATCCATAATAAAAATATAGTGTTTCCCGGTCTATTTTCCGGTTTTTTCTCCGGTTTATTTTTATTATTATATTCCACACCCTTTTAGTAACAACCTTTTTTGGAAACTGTTAAGTATGGAATACTCTACTATCTCTGGACATTCCTTAAAATAACTAGCAGATTGTTTTCTTGTTTGACTATTCTTCTTTATTTGAACAAATTCAAATGTATCATCTAAAAAGCTTTTACCATCAAAATATACAGATATAAAACGTTCATCACTATTTCCTGAATGCATCAAAGTATCTAACAATATTTTTCCTTTTACTTCTTTTTTAATAAGTTCCTCTGCAATTTGATCTACAAATTTTGAAGGGGATTCACATGATGTTAATACTATTAATGCAGAATAATTCCCTTCTTCTAATAAAAATATCTTAAATAACTTCATAATGCAATCCCCTCCTTCCTAATATATGTAAATTAGCCTATGTCTATATTATTACACGTTTATCTGTTTATATACTAATTCATATTAAAAAAGTTTTCAATAAGATCTAGTGTATCTCTAATACTCTTCCTTGCTTGTTCTGTACTATTTATTAAACGCGTTGTATCTTGTTCTCCACAAGGATCATCCCAATGAAATAACGTATTCCTATTATTAAAATAATAATTAAAGCATTTATTAATATATGCTATTTTTTTTGGTGAACCAATTTTAGGCTCATATTTACTCATTAGTTTGTGTGTACCATTGATACGTTTTGTAAACATATTAAAAGAACCATTATATTGTATTCCATATTTTTTTAATATAAATTTTAAAACTCCTTCTAAAGCTCTATATGTTGGAAATACTAAATACGTTGGATCATACATATCTCCATCAAAATTTAAATTATATACGGCTTGATGCAGTACTCTTTGAATCTTTTCTGGTAATTCATTACTAGCTTTACTTAAGTATATTTTATATTGTTTCTCAATATTATCCTTTTTTATATCTATATCATAAAATTTATTAAAAATAATAGGGATCTTATCTGTATCAACCAGTTCTGTAACATATGTTGAAAATAATGAAAATAATTTCTCTGGATTTCCTTGAACTATAAGTTTACCATTATTATCAGAATAATATTTAACTACTACTCGTTCCTTCTGTACAGTTAATACATACATCTTAAAATAAGCCCTTTCGCTGACTTTCACAGATAAATCTTTTATATCTTCCTTTAGAAGATCAATAATAGATTCTAAATCATCTAAATCTATATCTTGTGCAATCAACCCATATTCATCTTCTTTTATTTTTTGTTTACCATTTAACGCATTTTTAGCAAGAGCATCTACCTCTTCATTAAATTTATCGCCAGAATGAGCTTGTACTTTTTGAAAAGATATATCAATTATATTCTTATACCTTGACATAAATTCAACATACTTTTTTACAATATTATTTTTTGCTTTCCATTCTCCTGTAAACCATTTTGAAATTCCTATATAATCATGCCTTATTATAGCTTTTTTATATCCCTTATCACTTAAAAATTTAATAACATACATAGCACCCTGTAATTCGCCTGCTACATTTTTTGTTTTTAGCGCGTCTGTTTCATTACCATATCCTGATTCCTTAATTTTCTCACCGTTAGGCATTAATATAACACATCCAAAAGAATACTTCTTTGCCTCATCAGAATAGCTCCCATCAATATATGCAATTGGTGTATCCAATTTAATAGCTGTATTTTTATGTACATCTCTTATATCTTTATTGTCAATATATACTCTAGCATCTTCTATGTTTCCAAATGACTTATATTCAGCATTACTATACCCATTAATGCTTTGCTGGCACTCAACCCAACTCTCAAAAATTCCAGTGTTATATCCTTTTCTTACTGCATAATATTTTTTCTTACCCATCTTTATAATCCCCTCTTCAGTAAATACTAATTTTACCACAAACTGCTTATATTAGCAATACAGACCTATACATAACAGGAACTTATATCTAGTTAATTCATTATGAAATTTACTATTGCATCATCATATTCTTTAGTAATAACTGAACATCCAATCCCATTATCTACTTTTCTTACCATAACACCGCAGTATCGGGGCAAGTTAACCCACGGTGGAATTTCAACTTTTTCTATATTTACTGATTTTACATTATATAGTAATTCACCATCTATTACTTGAACTAATGCAATACCATGTTTCTTTGCAAAGTCAATTGCTCCTTGTTGAAATCTTGAAGTCGAAAATAACATGCCTTTATGAGCACCTATCGATCTAATTCTATTATATAAAATTTCTACCTTTTCCCTTGGAACAGGATTTTTATATTTCTTACATTCTATTAATATTATGAATTGTCCACCTAAAAATGTATACTCAGCTATAACATCTATCTGATAATTTCCGTCATTTACTCTTGCAATGTAATTATGTTTAACACTACATTTTATACCCTCTTTTTCACTCATTTGTTTCACTAAACTGGCAACATATTTTTCAAATTCAGTATCTGTCATATCTGTCGTATTTGCTTCAATCGGATTATAAACTCCCATAGAATTACTCCTTTAAACTTTAAATATCAATCGTATACCTTACTTTTTCTATATTAATCATTATATTCCTGCTAATTTTTCCAAAAACTTTAATATCCAACATTATTTTAATTTATATTATGATTTAAACTAACATTATGACACTATCTTTAGATACATAAAAAGAGCCATTTCACAGGCTCTTTTCTAAATAATACTTATGCTAAATTTTGATTCTTTATATGGTTCAATAGATGATATTTCATTCAAGTTTATGTAAATTTCCCTTTTATTTTTATCTTTAATAGATATAATACTATGTTCTTTGTTATTATTTATAATGTTAAAAACTTCTTCTGTTGTTTTAAGTAATATATATTCTTGGCCGCTATTCATAATAATCTTTGAATATGGATACATTAATCTCACCTCCTAATCATAAAATTTGACTAAATGCCACCACCTTTCTATTTAAATTCTATACCATAAAATGTAAATTTATACATGATTTTGATTATTATATAAAAGAATCTTATTCTAAATAAATTCTTCATAAATTTCTATATTTATAACTAATGTTGCATTTTTGTGTGATAATTGTTATATTTATATTATATGTACATATAACAATATAGAGGAGAAATTACTATGAATACACTGAATATAATTCAGGTCATACTTCTCTATACTTTATTTTGCCTTTTAAATAATAGCTCTTTTTCCATAATAAAAAAGTTTAATGGTAAAGTAACAGCAATTTTTAAATATAAAGGTAAAAATTATAAAGAATAATATATATGACCTGGGGAGATGCCTATCATCTCTCCAGACTTAATAAAAAATAAATAAAAAAACATGTGAAGTTTAATCACATGCTTTTTTTATTTTATCATGTACAATCTCTTTAAAATAGCCATTCTATAGATCTTATATTTTGGTTTTTATATCTATATTTAAATCATATTTTTCAAATAATCCTTACTATGAAAAATAACTTCCATCACTTTTTTATTATATTTACCTTTAGCTACATAAAATAATAGGAATTAAAATTTAATTCTATTGTTATGCATTTTCATGATTATTTTTGGAGCTATTACAATAATTAGTATTAAGGCTATAAATAATAAATGACTAAATTTGAAGATCCAATATATAATATAAATCAATATAAATCCAAACCCAAGAGATAAACCACAACCTGAATATTTAATAAAAATATCAATATCTTTAATAATAGGAACTGCCTTTAATAAAGACATTATTATACCACTAAAAAACAAAACAATCCCTAAATACAATATTACTATACTCCAAATATTTATTTTGTCTAACACCATCTGATTATAATTTATAGCTACCTGCGGTAAACTAAAAACTTTATTAATTCCAAATCCATTCGCAATATTTACGATAAAATAATCTATAGAATTAGCTATAAGATAATACATCTCAATAATCCATAATAAATATATTAATTTATAAATATTCAATTTTTTTAATCCTTCTTTAATAACATCTAAAATAAAATCAGTCATTGTCTAACTCCTCATAAGCTTTACATTTTTAAGTATTTCTTCATAACTTTTTATATTCCTTCTAATTATTATAAAAAAATTTTAATTTTACGAGTCTTACTTCCGTATCATTCTAAACTGGGAAAACAAATGATACTATCTGCCAACTTATTAATAATTTTAAATTTTAAGCAATAAACGTAATTACAATTTAAATCTAATTCCACAGCTATATCCTTCAATTTATATCTATGAAAATACCTCATTTCAATTATTTTCAGTTCTCTGTCCTTTAAACCTTCGAGCATATTATTTACCTTTTTTACTTCAAATTGTTTCTGCTTCTTTATGTGATTGAGTCTATCTATTTCTTTAGGATCACGATTATCACATAAATTTATAGTTTCTATTTCAAGGTCTATATTCTTTATTATTACAACGTTCGTAGTATAATTTTTAAGCATTTCCTCAACTGCTTTCTTTTTATCCATTAGTAATCCCCCTCTTTCATCATATAAAAATAAGGGGCTGTTAACCCCTTATAATTAAGCTATTGGATAAAAATACAATGCTGTTTTCTTATTATTTAATATGAAGCAATCATAATAAAATCTACCTTCTACTAGGGAACCACTTATCCCCTGTGGGCTGTCATTTACTTTATATTCTGCAAGTTTTACAGGACTGCAGGTTGCCATTGGATGTCCAATTAAGAATCCTGAACTTACAGGCAATCTGCTTGAAGGTACCTTTATAATTATCATACCATCATACATAGCCACAACACCTTGTATCCTCATATTTTGGCCTATTTCTGTATCTAGAACTATGTCAGAACTTAATTTCATAAGTTTATATGTTGCCGGAGTGACTACAATAAATCTTCCATCCTGTGGAACTTCTTCATCATCCAAAGCCTCAGTGCCAGTCGTAATAGCATCATATATATTACTTTTTGTTAAGGCTGCAGCTGTAGCTTTAGTTCCTGCACCAGTACACATCTTTGAAAATCTATAGGTATCTATCTCAGGTACCACAACTTCTCTAAGCTGCCTGTCCAGTGCTGTTCCTGCTTGAAGTGCCAGATTTGTTTCGTCAGAATCCATTTTATCTATAGCAAAAGTAAACGACCTGTCCTTTGACAAGATTAATTCCTGCGTAGTTGCTTCTAAATTTGAAACAGTTCCATATCTACTAAACGTAGATCCTGCTCCTTCTCTATCATAATCATTCATTGGAGCCGTAGAGATATTATATACTTTTACTGCTTTTCCTCCAGTAAAATCATAATCCTGATTTACACATTGATCTGATTTACTAACTTCTTTAAATTTCTCGTCTACTGCTCCACTATATTTTGTTGCATAATCTATTGACATATACCATCATTCCTTTTATTTTTTATTTAATCCTGCTAGGAATGGATCACTGTCATAATTTAAATTTTCCGTGCTATGTGGTGGAATATAAGAATTTTGTTTTAAAAATTCTGTTTTTATATTTGTTTCATATTTTGAAAATATATCTGCAACCTTGTCTATGTTCTGCAGCAAGGTTTCTTCATCATCCCCTGCTATAATATCAATTAAATCCTCAGGCAATTTCTTTTCTCTAAGGACGTTAAACACCTTTGTTCTAAGTTCCCTTTTAAATAGTTCGGCTTCTTTTCGTGATATTTCCTGTTCCCTTTTCTCAAGCTCATGCTGTGCTTTTTCATCTGCTGTCATTTTTGCAGTTTTTTCAGCTTCTTTGAGCCTTTCTCCAAAATCCTTTTCCCATTTAGCACGTTCCTTATAAAGCCTATCACCTATTATTTTATTAACATCATCCTGATTGAAAGTCTTTTCGGTTTGATTACTTTCTGCAGCACTATTATTTTTTTCATCACTGCCACCTAAATTATTTTGATTTTCCATTCCTGCATTAGTGTTTAAATTTGTTTCCATAATTTTTTCCTCCTGTTTTACGCCTAGCGGCTCATTTTTTTAAATTTTTCAAGCTCTCTTTCAAGCTCGTTTTCATCCACAGTGGTGTTAGTCTCGTCATTGTAAGTTTCAATTACTGACGCCGGACTTCCATACACTCTATTCATGAGATATTGGTTAGCTGCAAGTTTAACCCTTTTATCTGAGCTGTCATTGGCTAACTCTTTTATGTTATCTATATATGATCTAACATCTTTTAGGATGTAGTTATTGCCTTCATTTACAATGTCTTGGCGTCTTCTGTTTAATTCAGCTTTAATGTTGTCTTTACTGAGCCATGAATATATTGTGGATCTAGTAACATTTACTTTCCTTGCTATTCCTGCTATTGTTTCACCCTGTATAAGCATTGAAATCATTTTTTCCTGTTTCTCATTTAAAACCACACTCAACACAGGCCATCCCCCCCTTACTAAAAAATAAAAAGCACGAGAAATCAGCTAATCCAATAATGGATTTACTAAATTTCCCGTGCCTGAATATATCGGCTTCCACACTTAAAAGTGTAGGGTACTTTCAATATTTAACTTTAGTTATATTATACCACAAAATAGTCTGAAAAGCTAGCAATATCAATACCTTATGTAATATTACTACATTGGATATTTTAACTTGTTAATTTCATCTGTGTAAAAAAGATATCATTCACAGACATGTCAAAAGCTCTCGCTATACTTACACCTTCTAACATTGTCCATTTAGGAATTTTACTATTTAATTTTCTCTGCATAGTTACATGTGTTATTCCTGTTTTTTTACATAAATCCCCTTGTGTCCAATCTTTATACCTTAGAAGTAATTTAATATTATTATTTGCATATTTTAAATCGTTAGCCATGTTTCCACCTTCCTTAATTTTACTTATTCAAAATTATAACCATTTTTCTATTTTAATAACTACCTATGATTATATTTTTTCTTCCACTGCTGCAACTCATAAACATTAGGTTCTTTATGGTGCTCCAAGCAATAGTCCATATACGCAATAAATATTGGAATTGACATTTAAATTCCTCCCTATTGACATATCACTTACTTAGGAAGTAAACTTTAGTTGTGTGCTAGGCTTACTTCCTTTGGTAAGCAATATTTTATTTGAGGTCTATGTAAAGCCTTTTGCATAGGCCATTCTTATATTCTTTAGATATTTTCTTTATTTCAAAAATATTCTGTATCTTGTTTATAACTTGAGATATGTCTTTTCCTTCTGGAATACCTAAAACTACTTTTGCTATATTTTTATTTTTCATATTCACACTCTCCAATACCATCTATATAATATATGTCCTTTACCTCTTTTAGAAAATTCAAATTAGTAAGCCCTGCTATCACACCTTTTCTAAAATAATATCTTATTTCTAAACACAGTAGATCCGTAGACTTACAATCAAATTCCTCTAATAAACCTTTAAATTCTTTGGAAAGATGCTCATTTAAAATATGCTGTATTTCGTTACACCTTTCACTCAATTGGTCATATTTATTTATATCTTTCATTCCTTCCAAATTTCCTTCTTGAGTATAATTAAATTCATTTCTTATAGCTCCATCAATAACAGTTTTTAATGTTTTATTCATCAATAACCCCTCCCATATACTTATCCATAGAATTAAATATCTCTTTAATAATTTTGATTTTACTTTCCGGCGTAACAAGCCCATCCTGCTTGTCTATAATCTGGCGTATCCATTCCAATATCAGGTGATCCGTAAAACTTAAAAGCTTCAATCCTTCCTTCGGAATTCCTGCTGTGGTTCTATATATGTCAATTTCATTAAAACCTAATATTTTATCTTGAAACATCTGGTCAACTGCGATTTTTATAGTTTCATTACCAAGTGCTTTCACCTAAACACTCCTTTCTATTTACCTTTGACTTTCTGAAATATTACAGAAAATATGGTATCGCTCACCGGGGCATTTTCGTTCCCTCAAATTAGAATGTACCCGGGGGCAGGAACTCTAATATTTTACACATTATCATATAAATATTTATACATTTTTATTATTTTGTCTAAATGATAGACAGTTTCAATTAATATTACAACTTCGCTAAATGAACATTTAGTATACATAAACATATTTAGGAAACTGTTAGCAATCCCTTGATATACCTATATTCTTTCTAACTTCGTTTTTTTGTTTATCTAACTTTTTATTGAGAATAACGATAAATTGGAAATTACTTTACCTTTTAATACCTTTTATTACATTAAATATAGTTTAAATTGTTATTTATTTGTAATGTATATTAATGTAGTTTGCTTGTATATTAATGCATTTAAGACAAACGTTATGTATAATAGTTAGTTTGTTTGTGGTGTTCTGTGATGTGTTCGTGCCTGTTCGCCGCAGCCTTCATCATTAAAGCACCAACACAACTACCAACAGCAACCACAATGACAAGTGTTACACTAACTATCAACATCTACTTATATGTCCATTACAATATGTATACACCTATACACTTTATATAAATTCAACACCATGCATTTTACAGAACTTATCTATTACCTTATCAGGATCAGGAACAAAGTCCATTGCTCTTGAACATGCATCACCAATCAATGATATTGCATTTTCAGGGACTTCTACTTTCTCACCATTCTCATGGCACTGGATAGCATAGAACATAAACCTATCTATATAATGACCAAAACTATTTGAGACCTTAAAGTATTCTCCTTTTAATTTTTTATTTATTAATGAATTTTCTCCTAACTGATATATCTCTTCTGCTACAAACTCACCAAATACAATCATCATTTGAAACTGCTGCTCTTCATTAAGAGGTTTCCCTATCTCAAATTCTTCATGTAATGACTTAACCCAATCCCTCTTCAAATCTATTATTGACTTATCTGTATTTACTACCATACTTCCCATTACTTCATATATTTCAAACATTTAACCAACTCCTTTTAAATAACCACAGGGGGGGAGATAAACACCCCGGGTGTAGTTCTATTTTTATCTACTACCATACCTAAACCATTGATATACCTATACTTACAATTAATTTTTATATAGGGGTGTAGTTCTTTCTGAAAAAAGTTTTTTAAAAATTTTATTTTTTTATATATATAATATATTTTTTATATTTTAAAATTTATAAATAAAGTACACCCTATACACCCCATAGGACTAAGCCTATTGATACTACTTAATTTGCTTGGGGTGTACTTCTAAAAAGTTATTACTACCCAACTACACCTAATACTACTTATGTCCACCCTTAAAACATCTAAATATCTCTGAATTAACATCTCCATCCTCAACATTTAAAACTAAATCTTTATAAGTCGTACATCCATGAGTCATACCTGTTTTAATTCCTAACGTTTTAAACCCTTGAGTAATCTTTCTTCTTGATGGCACATTTTTTGAATATTCATCAATATACCAATCCTCAAATATTGGATATACTTCTTTTGCAGGTAAATTATGCCCCGGGAGGTCACTAAAATATATATCTCTAAATTTTCCATAAGGATTATTTTCCTTTGTATACTCTTCTTTTGAATCCTCCCACCTCTGTGGAACTTTTAGTCTGCCTGTTTGAGTAAATTTCATAATGCAACTTACTATATAACTAAATATACCTTCCTTATCATTTAAAGCCTTTTCTTTGAAATCAGGATCAACCTCATTTTTATCTAAAGAATACAATAATTCTATAACTATAATTCTTATAACTAGGGCATCATCATTTCCGTCAAAACTTGGTTTCTTATTTGTAAATATTACAGGCACAAAAATAGGTGTATACTCAATTGGGGGCTTGTACAATGGCCTTGCCTTGATTGTATCTCCACCAACTATTTTCTTTATAAAATCAGTATCAAAATAATCGCTATCGTTTGTTTCAGAACATATTATTAACCTTACACCTTGAAGCTCTGCAAGTTCTGGATTAGCTCCTGAACTTTTATTCCATACTTTCATCAATAAACTTTTATCTATTGATTTAACGTAATCGCTGCCAAAAGTATTTAATATAAGTTCAAAGATCTGGGTTTTACCTGTATTTTTAGCACCATGTATAATAGGAAATACTTTTTGATTAGCTCTGCCACTTAACATATATCCTAAAAGTATTTCAAAAGCTTCTATTTCCTCATTATCCCCGCCAAAAAGCCTATCAATAGAACCCTTAAACAATGAATTTACTTTACCCGGTACATAATTAACCTCTGCTATTTTAGATATATGTAAATCCTTATCGTGGGGTAATAACTTCCCTGTAATAGTGTCCACAACCCCGTTATTGCAATTTATATACCTAATATCCTTGTCCATTATTTTTGAATTGATATGAGTATCAGCAAAGGCTTTATACTGTTTACATATTACGTCTGACGTTCTAGCACTTTTTAACTTATTTCGTGTTTTTCTCATAGTTGCAATTTCTTTTTCATCATTCAAACGTGAAATGTATTCATTAATTTTAACTACTATATTTTCAATAAATTCAATAGTAAGAGTCTTTATAGGTAATTCATCATCATATTTAACCCATTTTTTGCCACTCCAATGATAATAATACTTAGTATCTACTGCATATTTCAAAATGTCTTTATACTGATTTTTAAAATCTTTGGATATACCTAAATCAGTAAAATCATAATTTCTTATAAAATCATTAATTTCTTTTTGTTTCCTTGCTAAATATTCTTGATATGTTTCTCCACAATCTCTAATAGCCTTATTTATAGTTCTGTCTTTATAATCTAACCTGTCCCACTTTTTCCTATAAAGCACACTATTTTTAAAAGCAATATCAATATTGTCATAATCTTTGTCGAGCCAAAATGCTAAATAATTGCATAGTGCCTGATCTGCTTCAGACTGACTATTAAAAATATTCTGCCAGTTCCCTTTATAAAGCTCCTGAATTTTAAATCCATTTTTACTCATGAAAGCTTTATTAAGTAAATCATCAATATCTTTGTTATATATAATATTGCTATTAGCTTGAACTTTACTTTTAGTTGAACTATCCTCCCCCTTGTGGTACTTCTTATAAAATTGGTCCAAAGTATTTTGCTTAGGTTCTATAGTATCTCCACAAATTTTATCCCCTGTTAGAGCAAAATATCTTTTCTCACTGTATATCTCTATTTCTTTCCTTTTAATAGTTTTAGGAATAGTCCCTTTAACTAAAATGTGAATACCTTTGCCACTTTGGCTCTTTTCTGTATAGCTACCGAGCAAATCAATTATATATTGAGCTTCTTCTTTTATTTCTCCATTTTCTATGCAGTTATCAATGTCAACACCTGTAATTCCGTTACCAGAGAAAACAAATCCAATGCCTGAATAAATACTACTGTTCCTATATACCTTTAACGCTTTTTCAAAGGTTGTCCATGTATCAGGATTAGTACTACTTGCTGCCTTACCATTCAATTGATATGGAATTTTGTTTTTTTTCCATAATACCCAGTTTGGACATACTCTTATTTCTTGTGGAATATTATTAAAGTTATTATTTGCTTGCTGCATATTTACCACCACACTTTAATCCTCATTTTCTCCATTACCACTTAAAAAATCATTTATTGCATTTTCACTTATAAGGTACCTTTTCCCAACCCTAACACTCTTAAGCCTTTTCAATTCTATTGCCCTATAGATAGCTGTTTTGGAAATTTTGCCCTCAAAGTAATCATGAACTTCATCTACTGTATATACCTTTACAATTGCCAACTATATCACTTCCTTTTTCTTCCTATAATTATTTTTTAAGCACCGACGCTTTTTTATGCTTGTACATGGCTGTCATTTTGAAATTTAAGATATGATAAGTTTTTATTAATCTTGGATATCAATTAGTTTTTCTATTTCAATATTTAAAGCTTTTGCAATTTTTCCTATAGTCGCAGGATTAGGCGAATGCTCTCCTTTTTCAATTCTACTTAATGTATTATGGCTTATATTTGCTAACCTTGAAACTTCTGCTTTAGTTAACCCTAATTTAATTCTGGTAAGCTTTAAATTATTTTTATTAATTTTAAACATCTACCTCACCTCCAATTTACCCGTTTTGTCACCTTTATTATATTACCCATTACGTCACATGTCAATATTTTCTTCAAAAAAATTACCCATTCTGCCACCTTTTAATGTATAATATGTTTTGAGGTGAACCTAAAATGGAAAAGAATATTATAGGTAAAAGAATTAAAGAATTAAGAGAAATTAATAAATTAACTCAATCTCAATTAGCCCAAAAAATAGGTCTATCAAGATTTGCAATAACTAAATATGAACGAGGGGAAAGAACACCTGATTCTTGTATTATCCTAGAGTTAAGTATGTTATTTGGCGTAGATACCGATTATATGCTTGGTAAAACTAATTTTAAAAATTTCGAGGAAATGGAACTCTCAGAATTAAAAAACCTTTTATATGATTCATGTAAAAGTAAAAATATATCACAAACAGGCATAGTTTCATATTTATCTGAAACTATATATATGACTTTATGCGATAGTATTAGAAATGATAAGTATGATATGTTAAAGAGTATTTACATTTTGTATGACTTAATAGAAACTCTATTTTATACATTAGACATGAATTTAAAATATTCTGAAAAAGATACTTCAAGCAAAGATGATTTCGTAAATTATACTGATGAAAATACAAATAAGATAATTCAACAGATAAAAGAATCTTTTATCTCTCAAATCGACTATATAACACAAAATTATTCATCTATTTACCATAATACTAACAAAGAAATACGTGAAATTTCCCCAACAGGTGTATTTTCTTACAAAACATTTGAGCACTATAGTTCAAAGAAGGATATTTCAAATAATAAAAATTCTTAATACAGAGTTTATTATTTTTAGGTAGTTAAAATATATTATATTCATCCAAAAAAGGAAGGTGGTTAAATGTCCGTAACTGTAAGAGAATACTACTCTAAAAGGTTAAAAAAGAAAATCTTTGGATATGAAGTAGATATTACATTGCAGCATAAACGTATATTCAAATCTAAAAGAGGATTTTTAACTAAGACAGAAGCCCGGGAAGCTGGAAAAACTGTAGAGTTAAAATTAAAGAAAAAAACAAAACAGGGATATAACATTGAAGATGTAATAAATAAAGATAAAAATAAAATTACAGTTCATGAATTAATGGATCTGTGGTTAAATGCTAAAAAATCTACTGTAACATATTCAACTTATAAATTTTATGAATGTTTTGTATCTAAGATAAAAAAAGATTTAGGCAGTATTAAAGCTAAAAGTTTGAAGCCCGAAAATATAGAGCTTAAAATAAATACTTTACTAGATAACATAAGTTCCACAACTGCTAGTGATTATTACACCGTTTTAAACATTGCCTATAACTGGGCTATAACTAGAGGTTATGTGATTCAAAACCCCTGTAATTTAGTCCAAAAACCTAAAAGAATAAAAAAAGAAATGCACGTATATAATAACGATCAACTTAATAAGCTTTTAGACGCTATTAAAGATAAGACTATTTTTGTACCTGTAATGTTAGCAGCTACAACTGGAATGAGACTTGGTGAGATCTGCGGCCTTAAATGGCAAAACGTTAATCTTGATAGTGGATTTATAGAACTAAAGCATCAATTACAGGAAGAAGATAAAAGCCTTAAATTAGTACCACTTAAAACACTTAGTAGTCAAAGAAAAATTGTTCTGTTAGACTATACCATAAAAGAATTAGAGAAACTTAAATTACAACAGGATGCAAATAAAAATTACTTAGGTGATAATTACCACGATAAAGACTTTGTGGTGTGCCAAAACAACGGTTTGCCATACCATCCAACATACATATCCCGCAATTACAGGCGTATTTTAAAAGACACTAAACATAAGGTTAAGATAAATGGTAAAATAGCAAAACTAAGCTTATATGAAATGTTAGACATACCTTTAATAAGATTCCATGATCTAAGACATACCCATGCGACATTTTTACTTTCACAAAATGTAAATCCTAAAATCGTAAGTGAACGACTTGGCCACTCCAGTATAAAAACAACTTTAGATATTTACGCTCATGTATTGCCTGGTATGCAGAAACAGGCTATAAATAATTTAAACAAAAAGTTCCCTCCAAAAGAGTAGAACTTTTAATTTTGAGTCTCAATCCCGGTTGTTTTTCCCGGTTTTTTAAAAAAATCAACGGCTGTAATTTCTACAACCGTTGATTTTGCTTGGTGCTCCTAGCAGGATTCGAACCTGTGACCTACTGATTACGAATCAGTTGCTCTACCATCTGAGCCATAGGAGCAAAACACAATACTATTTTAATACAAAATTCTATTTTAATCAAATATAAAAAAATTTTTTTTATATTCTTAGCATAATTAATCAAATATAATTAATTTCTTAGAATATCTTTAAAATATATAGATAATACTAAATTATATAGCTAATTCTAATACTAGCTAATCATATCTATGTAATTCATTTATTTTTAGACTTTGACTTTCTTTGACCTTTATTGTACTATAATAACTGTAATAAGGATTTACAAAATATAAAAGCAATTTAGAAAACATAGAAAATAAAATCTATAAGGAGGTATTCATTATGTTTGATATGGTTCCATTTAGAAAAAACAATTCTTTAAAAAGAGGTGATGCATTCGATAACTTTATAGATTCATTCTTTGATAACGACTTTTTCACACCTATGAACATGAATGGTTTTGGCAATGGTTTCAAAGTTGATCTTAAGGAAAATGAAACTTCTTATGTAGTTTGTGCTGATTTACCAGGAATGAATAAAGATTCTATAGACTTAGATTTTAACAATAACTATTTGACTATATGTGCAAAAAGAAATGATTCTGTTGAAGATAAAAATGAAAACTTTGTAAGACGTGAAAGAAAATACGGTGAATTCAAAAGAAGTTTTTACATCGACAATGTAGATGATTCAAATATTACCGCTTCCTTTAAAGATGGAGTTTTAAGAGTTGATCTTCCAAAACTTAATAGAGAAAAAGGGAACGGCAAAAAAATAGATATACATTCATAAAATTTGATAATTTTAAAAAAATAATATAATTATATTTAGGAGGTATTCATTATGTTTGATATGGTTCCATTTAGAAAAAACAATTCTTTAAAAAGAGGCGATGCATTCGATAACTTTGTAGATTCATTCTTTGATAACGACTTTTTCACACCTATGAACATGAATGGTTTTGGCAATGGTTTCAAAGTTGATCTTAAGGAAAATGAAACTTCTTATGTAGTTTGTGCTGATTTACCAGGAATAAATAAAGATTCTATAGATTTGGATTTCAATAATAACTACTTGACCATATCTGCAAAAAGGGATGACTCTATAGAAGATAAAAATGAAAACTTTGTAAGACGTGAAAGAAGATATGGAGAATTCAGAAGAAGTTTTTACATTGATAATGTAGATGATTCAAATATTACTGCTTCCTTTAAAGATGGAGTTTTAAAAGTTAGCCTTCCAAAACTTTCACAAGGTAAAAGACAAGGTAAGAAAATAGATATACAATAAAAAATTACTTATTATTAAATTAATATAACCAGACTAAAAAGCACTGTAAATAAACTCTACAGTGCTTTTTAGCTATTCCTGATGTATAACATCTAAATTACCAAACTTACTGAACTGACCCATCCATGCCAATTTTACAGTACCTGTAGGACCATTTCTCTGTTTTGCAATAATACATTCCGCAATATTTTTATCTTCTGTATCCTTATCATAGTATTCATCCCTGTACAAAAACATAACTATATCTGCATCCTGCTCTATTGATCCAGATTCCCTTAAATCTGACAACATAGGTCTATGATCCGTTCTAGCTTCAGGTGCACGTGATAATTGTGACAAGGCAATAACAGGACATTCCATTTCCTTTGCTAGTGCTTTTATGGATCTGGATATCTCTGAAACCTCCTGTTGCCTATTCTCTGAGCCTTTACCTCCGCTCATAAGCTGTAGGTAATCCACAACTATCATATCTATTCCATGTTCCATCTTTAATCTTCTGCATTTAGACCTCATTTCCATAATGGTTATACCTGCAGTATCATCTATAAATATCTTTGCAGCAGCAAGAGGTCCTGAAGCCCTAGCTATATTTTCCCAGTCCTTATCTTCCAAATTTCCCGTTCTTAAATTCAACATATCTACATGTGCCTCAGAACATAAGAGCTTATAAGCTAATTGTTCTTTTGACATTTCAAGAGAAAACATAGCTATTTTTTTACCTTCCCTTAAAGCCGCATATTCCGCTATATTTAATGCAAAAGTTGTTTTGCCCATAGAAGGTCTAGCTGCCACAAGTACCATATCTCCCTTTTGAAAGCCCGACGTCTTAGCATCTAACTCTCTAAATCCAGAGGCCACTCCTGTAGTTTCACCTTTATTGTTGAATAACCTCTCTATTTCAGTAAATCCTCTTTCAAGTACAACATTCATAGGCTCAAAATCAGAAACTTTTCTATTACTTGACAAATCAAATATAGATTTTTCAGCCATATCAATGGTTCCTACAACATCATCTTGGTTTTTATAACTTTCTTCTATTATCTTGGTAGAAGCCCTAATAAGTTTTCTCAGGACAGATTTATCTTTTACAATTTTTATATAGGATTTTAAATTAGCAGTAGACACTATTGATCCGCTTAGTTCACTTATATAAGTTATACCACCTGCCGCTTCAAGTTTTGATCTCGATTTTAAGTTTTCAGTCAAAGTTATTATGTCTACAGCTGTATCCTTTTTATATAAATCAAGTATAGAATCAAAAATAACCTTATGTGAATCCTTATAAAAATCCTCGGTGTTTAGAACTTCCATAGCTTCAACTATTGAAGTTTTATCAATAAGCATAGATCCAATTACACCTTGTTCAGCCTCTATATTATGAGGTATGCTTCTAATAGATGTATCCATACAGATGCCTCACTCCCTAGAATTAAATGTTACCATTTGCTTAATTGATCTACAGGTGAAATAGTAATTATTTTAAATTAACATTTTATTTATTTAAAATCAAAAGATCAATTCCATAAGTTCCTCAATATTTGATACAGCCTTAATTTCTATATCCTTAATATCAGTAGGTACTTCTTTGAAATTTTCTATAGGTAATACCATTGTCTTTATTCCTTTTCTCCTGGCACCATAAGCTTTCTCAAATATTCCACCTACAGGTTTTATCTTTCCTCTTAAAGATATTTCTCCTGTTACAGCTACATCTTGCCTTAAAGGTTTTTGTAAAAGGGCACTTATAATACACACTGTAATAGCAGCTCCTGCTGAAGGACCATCAATCCTTCCTCCCCCTATTACATTTACATGGATATCATAATCACTCATATCTTTATCTGTTATCTTTCTTATAACTGAAGCGGCATTAAAGACAGAATCTTTTGCCATACTTCCTGCTGTATCATTAAATCTTACAATTCCCTTGCCCTTTTCTTTAGCTTCAAACGTAACGGCTTCTATTTCTATAGTAGAACCTATATATCCACTTACTCCTAGTCCATAAATATGACCAATTTCATAGGTAGACTTTGAAGGAACTTCTTCAAAAGGTACAAATCTACTTATAGATATAACTTTCTTTAAATCCTCTACTGAAATTTTAACTTTATCATTTAAATCATTTATTCCATTATTATAAAGGACATATCCATAGACATCCGATAATATGTTAATAGCTTTTCTGCCTTCAATTGTATATTTACTTATAAGTTCAGATACTCCGCCCTCAATTTCAATATTAAGTTTTTCAGCCGCATCTTCCACTATTTTTTGTATATCATTCACAGAAAGCGGCTCAAAATAAACTTCAGTACATCTTGATCTAAGAGCAGGATTTATTTCACTTGGTTCCCTTGTAGTAGCTCCTATAAGTAAAAAATCTGCAGGAGCTCCCTTCTCAAATAAATACTTTATATATTTGGGCATATTCTCATCATCTGGATCATAATATGAAGATGAAAATTCAACTCTTTTATCTTCCAGTACTTTTAGTAGTTTATTTTGGAGCATTTCATCAAGTTCTCCTATTTCATCAATGAAAAGTACTCCTCCATGGGCTTCTGTAACAAGTCCAGGTTTTGGTTCTGGTACTCCTACTTCTGCTAAATCTCTCTTAGTTCCTTGATATATAGGATCATGTACAGATCCAAGAAGTGGATTTGTAATTTCTCTAGGATCCCACCTTAAAGTACTCCCATCTACCTCTACAAACTTGGCATCCTTTCTAAAAGGCGTAAATTTTAACTTTTTTGCTTCTTCTAAAGCAATTCTAGCTGCTGTAGTTTTACCTACTCCCGGTGGCCCATATAAAATTATATGCTGCGGATAGGGTGATGCTATTTTAGATAGTATAGACTTTATAGCTCTTTCTTGGCCAATTATTTCATCAAAAGTTTCTGGCCTTAGAAGTTTTTGAATATTTTTGCTAAGTCCCTTAGAATCCAGCACCTCAAGTTGAGCATACTTTTTCAAAGTTTTTGCGTTTTCAGGCCCTTTTCGCTTTTTTATAATACTGAGTCTAACCTCATCCATATATTTATCTTGATGTTCTGTAAGGTTTTTCTCTACTTCCTTTTCAATCTTAGTCCTTACATATCTTTCTGCCAATGTTTCTGCTATCCAATTATTAGTATTTTCTAGCGCATCATATACATTTGATTCATCTGGTATCTCAGTTAATCCTTTTCCATCACTAACTATTTTATTTAGAGCGTATATTCTTTCAAACAAATTCTCACTATTCATATAACCTTTTAAATTATACCTTACTACTCTAGAGTTCACAGTACCTTTATCCATTATTTTTTTCAAAAGATCATATAAAACTTTTACTTGAGTATTTATTGGAATAGAATCATTTAATTCCCTATTTAATCCATCAACAAATTGTAATTTCACAAATTTTCCTCCTTATTTCTCTGCAATAACTACTTTTATTTTAGTGGATATCTCAGGATACAATTTAACTTCTACATCATAGGTACCAAGTTGTCTTATGTTGTTAACTGCTATTTTCTTTTTATCCACATTTATATGAAATTTCTTGTTTAATTCATCTGAAATGTCTTTTCCCGTTATTGATCCAAACAACCTTCCATTTTCTCCTGATTTTACAGTTAATTTTATCTCTTTTCCCTTTAAACTAGCAGCAAGTTTTTGCGCTGCTTCTATTTCAGCAAGCTTTTCTTTTCTCTCTGCTTCCTTTTTGTTATTCAATATATGAAGATTTGACTGATTTGCTTCTTCTGCAACTCCCCTTGGTATTAAATAATTTCTAGCATATCCGTCTGAAGCATTTATTACTTGCCCCTTTTTCCCTAAAGTTTTTATGTCCTTTAATAATATAACTTTCATCTATTCTTCACTCTCCTCAGTATATTCATTTATAGCCTCATCTAATTTTTCTATAGCCTCATCTATGGTTACGGATTCTAATTTAGCTCCTGCCATAGTCATATGCCCTCCCCCTCCTAGGCCTTCAAGTATAACTTGAACATTTATATCCCCTAAGGATCTAGCACTAATAAATACTTCATCTTTTATTTTAACAAAAACAAAGGATGCTTGAATACCTGTAATATTTAGTAGCTCATCTGCTGCTTGGGCAACTAATAATAAATTTGCCATTTCTGGAGGACATACTGCTATAGCAATACCATTATTTATCTTTGCTGATTTTATAATTTCAGCTCTCTTTAAATAAGTCTCAAAATCATAGGAAAAAAGCTTTTTTATATCTATGGTGTCTGCTCCCAATCTTCTTAAAAATGAAGCAGCCTCAAAAGTTCTTACACCAGTTTTAAAATAAAAATTCTTTGTATCCACACATATGCCTGCAAGAAGTGCTTCTGCCTCTATTGGTTTTATATTTGGTTTTTCTACCATATAAGGCAGCATCTCAGTAACCAACTCAGAGGTAGATGAAGCATAAGGTTCAATGTAACTTAAAAGAGAATTTTTAATGAGATCTGTAGTCCTTCTATGATGATCTATTATAACTATTCTATCAAACTTCTTAACTAATTGCATATTTTGTACATGTCCTTCACTATGTACATCTACAATTATAAGAAGACTATTTTCATCTATCTTATCTTCACAATTTTTGCTGTGTATAAAAACATTATCGTATTCCTTCTCTTCTTTTATCTTATCTAATATAACTTTTATGCTTTCATTACTATCATCTAATATGATAAAGCATTCTTTATTCATTAAACTAACTACACTGCGAATTCCAACAGCAGATCCTAAACAATCTATATCTGGTTTCATGTGTCCAATTATAAATACATTTCTACTATCCTTTATTATATCTACAAGAGCCTGAGCTATTACCCTAGCCCTTACTTTTGTTCTTTTTTCAATTTCCTTAGTCTTTCCTCCATAAAACAAAAGTTTATCTCCATTTTTTACAACTGCCTGATCTCCTCCACGTCCTAGTGCTAATTCCTTAGCCGATACTGCATATTTTTCATTCTCCAAGGGAGTATCACCACCCCTGCCAATTCCAATACTTAAAGTTACTGCAAGTTTATTTCCCATATTTATTTCTCTAATAGTATCAAGTATTTCAAATTTCTTTTCCATTTCTTTTTCTATATACTTATTTTGTATGCAGAATACATATTTATTTGATTCATACTTTCTTATCATAGCATTTAAATTTTGAGCATAACTATTTATAGTTCTCTCTATTTCAGCTATTATAAGTGGCCTATCATCTTCTTCCATAGGCTTTACTACATCATCAAAATTGTCCACTTCCATTAACATTACTGCATCTTTGTTTGCATTTACTGAATTCATAATTTTAAAGGGTTTTGTTACGTCATAGAAATATAAGAGTATAATTTTATCCTTAGAGTTTTCTGAAGTATCAACTATATTAGTATATATATCATAATATTTATCCTTAATCTTTATATATCTAAATATAGTTTCCTTTCCATTTGCCACCTGCTTAACATTAAAATCTCTTACCACATTCTTAATATTTTGACCTAGTATGTCTTTTCCTTCTAGTATAGAGGAAAAATTTTGATTATACCAGAGTACATCACCGGTGATTTTTATTATAACAAGTGGAAAGGGAAGTTTTACTAGTGTATTTCTGGTAGCTATATCCAGTTGAGATGAAAAATCTTCTATAAACTTTTTCCACTTACTTTTTTTATATTCGGTATTTTTTACATTGTAAATTACAAGAAATGCATATAGACAAATAGCTATAATTCCAACTATCATATGCCCATATGCCATCAATATTAAAATAAGAAGAGCAATTATCACCATGTACACTTTATTACCCTTTATAAAGTAATTGTACTTATTATCCATTAAATGAGCCCCCAGTTACTATTTTTTCAATTTTCTATAAGGGTCTAGTTTTCTAAAGTCAAATACCATGTCTATAAATCCAGCCAAGCCATACACTAGGGACAGCTTAGTCATAACTGTAAATACTATAATCAAAACAATAATTTTTTTAGATACCTTATACCTATTCATAAGATAGTATGTAACCAATGATACTCCATCTAGTAAAAATACAAGTTCAAGTATAAGTCCTGAAGAATTAATCAAATACTGTCCAATTGCCATGTTGTTTCTATCAAATAATATTCCCAAAACAAGTATAATACCAACTAATGTTCCTATTCTTGTATTCATATACCATTGATTAAAAGGTTTTGCTTCATTAACTTCATATTTTAACTTTTTAAGCACAGCCCTTGTTATTGTGTAATTTAGATATGCCAAAATAACCGAACTAGCTATAATTACTCCTGGAATAAGTCTCATAATGTATTCTGGTGTAAACATCTTAATTAACTCTTCTACAGGTGCCAATTGACTACTGGATACCCCTGCCTGCTTATAAATACTTTTACTTATCTCCATAGATTGGTTGAAATTTTTCACTATCTTACTTACAAAACCATATATCCCATCATTACTCATTAAAACTATGTATATAGTCGTATAAATTGTTGTCCCTAAAGCCATTGCTATGGAAAGAACGATAATTGTAGTTCCAAAACTTTTTTTATTTTTCACACAATATCCTAGTGCAACTCCTGTAAATCCAACCATTATTATTGAAGATATTGCATATATAGGATTATAAAACATTGCTATAAATATACCACTAGCTATTACAGAAATCAAAGTAACCTTATAATTATGCCTAATATACAAAATCGTTATAGGTATTGGTACTAAAAAATTAGCAACTACGGAAACTATAGGTACATATATGTTTACAAGCATTATTATTACTGTAAGTGCTATTGTAAGTCCTGCTTCTGCTAGGGCTCTTGTGTTATATGTCTTATTCTGCATTTTTACCTCCATTATTCCCTTTCTTTGAGATAACTATATAGTTTACTTAAATCTTTGCCATCCTTTTCTATTTTGTCTTCTTCAATTATACCAATTTTCAATTTCTTTTTCATAGTTTGATCTACTGATTTATGTGAATAGCCAAGCCTCTCTGCAAGTAAATATAATACTATTATTCCCCCGGAAATACAGTCTAGTATGGATTCTTGCGCTACATTACTGCCTCTTGTAAGCAATTTAAAAAAATCTGCTACTATACATAAAAGATTAGCTTTTAGATCTTCTATTATCTTAACATTATACATTATGTTGAAATTTTCTTTTTTCATACAATCATCCTCCTAGCCTTTAATTATATTTTAGTTGCTTTCATAGCTTTATGCAATAAATTAACATTGATTATGCTGCCAAATCATACATAAATTAAATCTATAGTACAAAACTAAATATAATTTAAAAAAAGTGAAGAATAAAAATTCTTCACTTTATAAACTACTCTGTTGTAAATGGCAGTAAAGCTATGTTCCTAGCTCTCTTTATAGCTACTGTAAGTTCTCTTTGATGTTTTGCACAGTTTCCAGAAATTCTCCTTGGAAGGATCTTTCCTCTTTCTGTAACATATTTTCTTAATTTATTTATATCTTTATAATCTATAAATTCAGATTTGTCCATACAAAAAGCACAAACCTTTCTCTTAGCTCTTCTCATTTTTCCGGAATTTCTTCTTCCGCCTTCTCTATTATTTGCCATAATGCTTTCCCCTCCTTACTTTTAAAAAGGTATATCTCCATCATCTACTGGAGTAATATCCTCTCCATAAATATTCTCATCAAAGTTTTGAGTTTTTCCAAAATTTTCAGATGAAGTTTGACTATACGAGTTCTTTGCAGATTTCTCTCCCCATTCTAGGAATTGAACTTCTTCTGCAATAACCTCAGTAACATATCTTCTAGTACCGTCTTTAGCTTCATAATTTCTAGTCTGGATTCTACCACTAATACCTATAAGTTTTCCTTTACTCATATAATTTGCTGTAGACTCAGCTTGTTTTCCCCATACAACTATAGGAATAAAATCCGCTTCTCTCTGTCCATCCTTAGAAAATCTCCTATCAACGGCTATAGTAAAAGTGGTAACTGCTGTACCATTTCCCGGTGTAAATCTCAATTCTGGATCTTTGGTTAATCTTCCAATTAAAACAACCTTATTCAATCAAAACACCACCTATTTTTCATCCTTTACTATTATATGTCTTATAACTGTATCTGTAATCCTGAATACTCTGTCTAACTCTTTTGGTAATTTAGGATCAGCATTAAAATTTATTAAGGTATAATATCCTTCGTTAACTTTGTTTATTTCATAGGCAAGTTTTCTCTTACCCCAAACATCAACGTTTTCTATTACTCCTCCACCATTTTCTATTACACCCTTAAACTTTTCTATGTTAGCTTTACAAGCTTCTTCATCTAATGATGGCTGTAATATAAATATAGTTTCATACTTATTCATTGATTCCACCTCCTCCCTTTGGGCTAATGGCTGTGATTTCACAGCAGGGACTACAGTTATTCATTTTACTACTTTTTTAACATTAAATCAATTAATTTTTTTAATTATTGTATCTCTTTTCCTTCAGGTGAATTTTGCTTAATTATTTTTTTTACACTTTTCTCAAATTTATTTCTTGGAAGCATAACTATTCTTCCACATCCACAACACTTAATCTTTATATCTGCCCCAAGTCTTATTACTTCCCACTCATTACTACCACAAGGATGTCCTTTCTTCATTTCAACTACATCACCAATGTAATAAACTTTTTTCATGTACTATTCCCCCTTTAAATTTTTTATTACTAAATAAGGAGTTTTTATGTTTTCCTTTTTTAAAGATTCTCCTATTTCCCTTCTAAGTTTCATCTCCATATCCCACTGCGTCATAGCCTTAGCCTTACCAGCTACTCTAATGGTTACTCTGTTATCTTTTATATTTGTTATTCCCTGAACAGTAGGTGCCTGGGTAATTGAACTATTTTCTTTGGCAAAATCCTCACATAATTGTGTCATTATTTCTATGACTTTTTGAATATCCTCATCATAAGAAATTTCCACATCTACTGTAATTCTTATGCTCCCCTTAGAATGATTCGTTACTTTTGAAATAAGTCCATTAGGTATTATATGAAGATCTCCATTAAAATCCCTTATTTTAGTAACTCTAAGCTCCATACTCTCTACGATTCCACTTTTATCATCTATACTTATGTAATCTCCTACGGAAAATTGATCCTCAAATAATATAAAAAATCCATTTATAATGTCTTTTATAATGCTTTGAGCACCTAATCCAACAGCCACACCTCCTATTCCTGCAAAAGTTAAACCAGTTACACCTACTTTAGGTGATATGACTGTAATTATTGTAAATATTCCAAAAAAGTATACTGAATACCTTAATACACTTTTTAAAATAGCTCCTATAGTTTTAGCTCTTTTATCATTCAATGAAATTTTAAAATTTTTCTGTCTTGAAACATATCTGTTTATTATTTTGTTTCCTAATTTAACGATGAGATACATAACTATAAGTATAAATATCACTTTAATAATTATCCACATAAAATTATACATAGTTTGTGTAGATATGGATATTTTACCTATATTAATATTATCTTCATTCATACCAACTTTAAAAAAAGAAAAAATACCACTTTCTTTCATGTTTTACCTCCAGAATTATAAGCAAATTTGCTTATATCCTAAATCACTTCTTTCATAAATATTTTTAATAGTTAACTTTTCTTCATTTATCAAATCTTTTACTGTCTCTATATCTTTACTATCAATTTTTATACTTATACCACAGCTTTTAGTTATAACTATTGGTGTAGGCATTATATTTACGTCTATCCCCTGTTCTTTTAAAACTTTCTCCCCATTTATAGCTCCATGAGTATTATTAAAAGTTACTACATAATATTCTTTCATAATTATAATATCAGTTTATTAAAGCTGAACCTCCTTGTAAAATTTTACTATTATGTTATATACAACAACACTAGATTACTTTATAATTATTGTATAAAGATTTACTTTTAGTGCATAATTTTAATAAAATTCTTTAAAATATATATCCAACAATATAATTATATAACAAAACACATTCTATTTTTCATATAAACATAAAAAATATGTTTTATTTAATTTATTAATTAGGAAAAATCGGGAAAGGAGTCTCTTACATCGTGAATGAATTGATAAACAAAATAAATAAAATTAGTTTATTTATTATACTTTATACTATAACTTTTTTAGTGTTCTTCAGTACACTTAATTACACATTGCCCTTTGTTTTAGCGTTTATTTTTGCTCTAATACTAAAAAGACCTACTCTTTTTATTTCGAGAAAACTTAGAATCAGCAATGCGCTATCCTCTTTAATTACTACTATAATATTTTTTACCATAATAATAACAGTATTGTCATTTGGAATAACGGTAGTTACACAAGAAGCCATACAATTAGGTAAAAGCACTCAGCTATATATTTCTAGGAATTCTGATAACATTTATAACTCTTTTTACAAATTACAAAAATACTATAACAACTTAGACCCTTATATAATAAATACTTTAGAAAAAAACTTTACAAATTTTATTACCAAATTATCAAATATAGCAGTAACTGTTTCAGGTAAATTAGTTTCTTCTTTAATAAACCTATTGACTACAATTCCTTACATATTAATGGTAATATTTTTCACACTACTTGCCACATACTTTTTTACTAGAGATATGACTTCTTCTAAAATAAGCATGAATATTTTGATACCACAAAACAAAACAGATAAGATATTAAAAATATATAATGAAAGTAAACGGATGTTGGAAAATTACATGCTATCCTATATTATAATAATTTTAATAACTTTTTTAGAAACACTCATAGTATTTTCACTGTTTAAAATTAAATATGCCTTAATCCTCAGCATAACTTGTGCTATAGCAGATTTGCTTCCTATTATAGGAATTGGCATTATATATTTACCTCTCGCTATTATTTATCTGGCAATATTTAATAACTACATTATCTGTACAGGATTAATTATATCTTATATTTTGGTTTCAGTTATAAGACAAATTATAGAGCCTAAAATAGTTTCTTCATCTCTTGGTATACATCCTGTAGCTGTACTAGCATCACTATTTATAGGTTTAAAAGCAGACGGACTTATAGGCATAATATTTTGCATATTTTTAGTTGTATTCTTTAATATATTTCATAAATTAGACATGCTGTAAAATTTTATAATAAAAAATGTAAACTATACGTATAATTAACCTCCATATGGCAAAAATCATAATATAGGAGGTTTTCGTATGATTAAAAAATTAACGTTAGATTCCACATGTAGAAATTCCGTATACACTTTAAGAGATAAAATAAGTGATGAAATATATCCAGTTGTTAAATCCGGTAGAACTATAGTAATACTTTGTATAGGAACAGATCGGTCTACCGGAGATAGTTTAGGTCCAATAGTAGGAGATAAATTGAAGTTTTTAATACGAAATAGAGTTGAACTATATGGTAATTTACAATATCCCGTACATGCAAAAAATCTTAAAGATATTATAACTGAAATAAATTCTAAATACAACAAACCTTTTATAATAGCAATTGATGCTTGCCTTGGCACTATTCAAGATGTGGGCAAAATAATAATAGAAACAAAGCCTCTTACCCCTGGATCTGCAATGAAAAAATCATTACCTCAAGTAGGAGATTTAAGTATAACAGGTATCGTAAATATCTGCGGAGCCATGGAATTTATGGTTTTACAAAACACCCGTTTGTTTACTGTTATGCAACTTGCAGACACAATTTCTAAAGGATTATATCATTCCATATTAAAAACTATCGGTGGTAAAAAAAATACAAGTTTTTTTCAAAATATAGAAGCTTAATCTCTTATTTATGCTAAAATACTCTATCCCTAAGTATATACTCTATTTCTTCTATATTCTTTTTTCCTAAATCAATTATCAAAATATCTTTATTTCTTATATTTAAATTTGCAAGTCCATCATCTTTTAGCTTGCAAATTATAACATCATATTTGGTATCTGAATCATCTGTTACTATTATATATCCTCTTTTTTGCAATTCATCACTTATATAACTTAGATTTTTAGTAACATATATTTTCATATAAAAAACCTCCTTAAAAGATAATTTTCCCTTAAGGAGGTTCTTTATGTAAGTTATTATATTTTCTTATTTACACATTCTTCTAAAACTTGTTTTTCTTCTTGAGATAACTCATATCTTGACATTCCACTATCAATAGGTTTTGCATAAGTAGTACTCTCATCTCTTCCATATATTCCTGTAATTATTACGCCATCATTTTTACCATCTAGCAGTGCAACTGAAAAACTCAAGTCACTTCCTACATCTTCAAATGCCCTGTATCTTATAATGGATATTTTTTGAATACAGTCCTTTATTTTTAAATTTAAGCTATTGTAAAGTTCTTTCATGTCTTTAGATTGTTCTTTTACATTGTCTATATTATCTAAGTACCCTACAATAAGTTCTTCTAAATTCTTATTGTTTGAACCCCTCATCATTTTTCTATATCTTTTTTCCAATCTGCTTAAAGATGTAAAAATCACTATATTCATAATTAACAATATCAATACTAATACAGATAATCCAATTATAATATAAGGTTGTAAACTTCCTATTAAGCTACTAATGTTTTGCATATCTTTCTCCTTTCATAAGAATGTTTCACATGAAACATTTAAACAAGACTTATCAAATTTTTAGTATATCTAATATTCTCTGCAAATCTTCTTGAGAATAATATTCTATTTGTATTTTTCCTTTATTTTTTTTATCCATTAGTGAAACCTTAGTGCCAAATAAATTTTCTAATTTTTCTCTTATATCTACATAATAGGGATTTGCTTTTTTTACATTATCATTTTTAGCTGTCTTATTAGAATTTAGATTTTTAATAATTTTTTCTATATCTCTAACTGTTAGATTTTCATCTATTACATTTTGTGCTAATTTATATTGTAATTCTCCATCATCCACACCTAATAGTGCTCTACCATGGCCTTCTGTAATAACTCCATCTATTATATACTCTTGAACTCTACTGTCTAAATTCAAAAGTCTCATACAATTAGTAATTGCAGTCCTAGATTTGCCTATCTTTACGCTCAATTCTTCTTGAGTTAAATTAAAATCATTAATTAATCTTTTATAAGCTAAAGCCTCTTCTATTGGATTCAAATCTTGTCTTTGTATATTTTCTATAAGTGAAATTTCTAGGATTTCCTTATCAGATAAATTCATTATGATTGCAGGCACTTCTTTAATATTAGCTAATTTTGCAGCTCTCCACCTTCTCTCACCTGCAACTATGCTATATTCATCATCTCCTGTTTTATTAAGTATAAGTGGTTGTATTATACCATGCTCTTGTATTGATTGAGAAAGTTGTAATATTTTTTGCTCATCAAAGTTTTTCCTAGGTTGAGTTTTATTTGCACTTATTAAGTCAATATCAATAAGTATTGTATCCTTTTTACTTTCTGACTTCTCTTCCAACGCATTTTCAGGTATCAATGCTCTAAGTCCTTTACCTAATCCATATTTTTTATTCAAACCTCACTCACTCCTTTTGCCTATGCAAAAATTCTTTAGTTAATCTTTCATAAGCTTTAGCACCTTTACATTTATCATCATAAAGTACTATAGGTAGTCCAAAACTAGGGGCTTCAGCTAATCTTATATTTCTAGGTATGGTACTTTTATATACTTTATCTTTAAAATATTTTTTTACTTCTGAAATCACTTGAGTAGACAGATTAGTTCTCCCATCACACATACTCATAATGACTCCTTCAATTTCTAAATTTCTATTTAAGGATTCTGTTATCAATTGTACTGTGTTAATTAGTTGTCCAACACCTTCCAAAGCATAAAATTCGCATTGAATAGGTATAATCACACTATTTGATGCTGTAAGTGCGTTTATAGTCAAAAGTCCCAAAGACGGAGGACAATCTATAAATACAAAATCAAATTTAGGAGTTAACTTTTTCAATTTATCCTTTAATATATTTTCTCTATTTTCTTTATTTATTAATTCCACTTCAGCTCCAGCTAATTCTATAGTCGATGGAACTATAGAAAAATTATCTATCAATTCACATTTTTTTATAACATTATCTATTCCAATGTCTGAAGTTAATATATCATATGTAGAAACCTCTAAATTTTCCTTATCAATTCCCAATCCGCTAGTAGTGTTACCTTGAGGATCGATATCTATATTCAATATTTTATATCCTTGCATAGCCAAATAAGCACTTAAATTGATACAAGTAGTAGTTTTTCCTACTCCACCCTTTTGATTAAATATGGATATTATCTTCATCTAAATTTCCTCCTTTCAGTTTATATTCATCTTCTAATTATATATTTTTATTTAAAAGAATAAAAGAGTTTTTATTGTTAATTACTACTTAAATTTTTATAAAAAAATAAAATGTTTCATGTGAAACATTTTATTTTTTAGGAATAGTAATTATAATCTGAACCTCCTCGTCTGAATCCTCTGAAGTATACTTTGCATTCAACCCATACTTATCAAAAATCTGTTTAATTGTATTTATATATACTTTAGGAGAAAATATTCCTTTTATTTTCTTTCTTTTATTTTTTTTATTGCTAGTGAGCTTGTCTAATTCCTTATTGATAAGCTCTTCTGTTTTTTTTACATTTAAAGATTTCTTAATTACAATTTTTAATATTTTTTTTTGAATTTCCAATGTTGGAAGTTTTAATAAAGCTCTTGCATGTCTTTCAGTTAAGTTATTCTCTAGTAACATAACTCTAATTTCTTTATCGAGTCTAAGAAGTCTAATCTTATTTGCAATAGTAGATTGCTTTTTTCCTATAGTTTCAGCTAGTTTCTCTTGAGTATAAGAATGATCTTTTATTAAATTATAGTATGCTTCTGCTTCTTCTAAAAAATTTAAATTTTCCCTCTGCAAATTTTCTAAAAGTGCAATTGCAGCAGATTCTTTATCACTTATATCTACTATTATTACAGGAACTTCAGTAAGCCCTGCCTTTTTTGCTGCTCTCAGTCTTCTTTCTCCAGCAACTAATTCATATTTATTTTCACCTAATTTTCTTACTGACAATGGTTGAACTATTCCATATGAACTTATAGATTGAGCTAACTCCTCTAAACTTTCTTCATTAAAATATTTTCTTGGTTGATATACATTAGGTAAAATTAAATCTACGGGTATATAATTAACGTTCTTTTGCATATTTAACCATCCCTCTTATGTTTCCTATTATTTAACATTTCTTCACCGTTTTATAAAATCCTTCTAATTTATATGATTTTCATTCTACAAATTATTACATTTATTTTAGTGGTTTTTTGGAAACCATACCTGCTTTTCTTGGATACATATTCGGTGTTCTCTTGATTTTTTTTATTACAACTAAATTATGATTAAGATCATCATTTTCTATTTTTATTATATCCACTATTTTACCACCTAAAATACTAACAGCTTTTTTACTTTCTTTAATCTCATCCTCAACAGATGGACCTTTCATAGCCACAAAATATCCTCCTAATTTTATATAAGGAATACAAAATTCGCTTAGAACAGTTAAATTTGCCACTGCCCTTGAAACTGCTGCATCAAATTTTTCTCTATACTCAGTATCTTTAGAAAAATCTTCTGCTCTTCCGTGTATACATTTTATATCTCTTAATTCAATATCTGATATAACTTGATTCAGAAAGTTTATCCGCTTATTTAATGAATCCAAAAGTACTACTTTTATTTGAGGATTAACTATCTTCATAGGTATACCGGGAAATCCAGCTCCTGTTCCTATATCAATAATATTAGAAATATTTCTTAATGGTGAAAATTTAAATATTTTTACACAATCTATAAAGTGTTTTTTTATTATATCTTCATCTTCTACTATAGTAGTAAGATTAATTTTGTTGTTCCAAAATTTTAATATATCCTTATATTTTATAAATTTATTATACTTTTCTTCATCAAATTCTAGTCCTACATCTTTACATGCAGTATCTATAATTTTAAAATATTGCATATTTAGTTCTCCAATCTACCTTCATTTACAGATCCTTTTCTCTATATTTTTTCTCCATATAAATTAGTAAAACAGAAATATCTGCTGGAGAGACTCCTGAAATTCTAGAAGCCTGACCTACACTCATAGGTCTTATCTTTTTCAATTTTTGTGTAGCTTCTATTCTCAATCCATTTATCTTATCATAATTTATGTCTTCAGGTATAATTTTATTTTCAAACTTTTTAAATTGACTTACTTGTTCTAACTGTTTCTCAATATACCCTTCGTATTTGGAAATAATATTAACTTCTTCCTGAATATCTTCTCCAAGCTCTGGTCTATCTAAATCAAGTGGTTGTACCTTAAAATAGTCAAGTTCTGGTCTCTTAATAAGCTCATACAAACTTGTAGTTTTCTTTAATTCAGAAGAACCTATAGAATTTAAAAAATCAACCACCTCTTTTTTAGGCGTTATGTGAATATCTTTTATTCTTTCAACCTCTTTCTCAATGTCACTTTTCCTTTTTAAATATTTTTCATATCTTTCTTCGCTAACAAGTCCTATTTTATGTCCTAGTTCCGTAAGTCTCAAATCTGCATTATCTTGTCTCAGTATTAACCTATACTCTGCTCGTGACGTCATCATTCTATAAGGTTCCTGAGTTCCCTTTGTAACTAAGTCATCCACTAAAACACCTATATATCCATCTGATCTCTTTAAAATAAGAGGTGACTTGCCTTGCGATTTAAGAGCAGCATTTATACCTGCAATTATTCCCTGAGAAGCAGCTTCCTCATATCCTGAACTTCCATTTAATTGACCTGCCCCAAACAATCCTTCAACTTTTTTAAATTCCAGTGAAAGTTTTAGTTGTGTTGGATTTATACAATCATATTCAATAGCATAACCTGTTCTTAAAAACTCTACATTTTCAAGCCCAGCTATAGTTCTATACATAGCAATCTGCACATCTTCTGGCATAGAAGTAGATGCCCCATCTACATATAGTTCGTCCGTATTTTCACCTTCAGGCTCTATAAATATCTGATGCTTTTCCTTATCTGGAAACCTCATTACTTTATCTTCTATTGAAGGACAGTATCTAGGACCTACCGATTTAATAGAACCATTATAAAGTGGAGATCTATTTATATTATCTCTTATTACTTTTAAAGTATTCTCTGTAGTATACGTTAAATAACAAGATATTTGACTTCTATCTAAATTTCCACTCATAAAAGAAAAGGGAACTATTTTCTTATCACCAGGTTGTTCTATCATTTTTGAAAAATCAACACTTCGCTTATTTACCCTAGCTGGTGTACCAGTTTTAAACCTTCTAAGTTCTATACCAAGATCAAGCAAACTCTGGGAAAGGTCATTAGCAGGCATAAATCCATTTGCTCCCGAACTATAACTTACGTCTCCTATGATAACTTTGCCCTTTAGATAAGTTCCTGTAGCCAAAACCACAGTTTTTGTTTCAAAATATGCTCCATTTTTAGTTAATACACCACATACTTTTCCGTTATCGTCTGTTCTTATACTTAGTACTTCTATTTGTCTTAAAGACAAGTTACTTTGTTTTTCAAGTACTTCTTTCATTCTAACTGAATAGTTTTTCTTATCAGCCTGAGCCCTAAGTGAATGTACTGCTGGCCCTTTAGAAGTATTAAGCATTCTTGACTGTATAAAAGTATGATCAATGTTTACGCCCATCTCTCCACCTAAAGCATCTATTTCTCTTACCAAATGGCCTTTAGCAGTTCCTCCAACGTTAGGATTACAAGGCATAAATCCTACACTATCTAAATTCATTGTACACACTAAAGTCTTACAACCCATTCTAGCAGCTGCAAGTCCTGCTTCACAACCTGCATGACCTGCTCCTACAACTATTACATCATATTTTTCTGAAAAATACTCCAATTTTTAACTACCTACTTTCCTAAACAAAATTGTGAAAATATTTTATCAATTATATCTTCTTCTAAGGTGTCTCCAGTTATTTTGCCAAGATTATTCCACGCATTTCTTATATCTATAGATGCCAAGTCTATAGCAGATGTATTCTTTAATGATTCTAAAGCTTCAATACAACTTTCCTTAGCTCTTATAAGTCCTTCCTTATGTCTAGCATTAGTTATAAATAGATCTCCTTGTTTAACCTCACCTCTAAAAAACAAGTTTTTAATACATGTTTTTATCTTATCCAATCCTTTACCTGTCTTTATTGAAGTTTTTATTATACAACTGGAATCTAAATTACAAATGTCATCTAAATTTATTTTATCATTTATATCAATTTTATTTAATAGAATTATATATTTTTTATCTTTTACATAATTCATAATCTCTTTATCTTCATCATCCAATTCTTCACTTGAATCCAGCATTAATATGACTAAATCAGCTTCATCTATCTTTTGTTTAGATTTCTCTACGCCAATTTTCTCTACCAAATCCTCTGTTTCCCTTATTCCTGCAGTATCAATTACCTTTATAGGAATTCCATCTATATTCATATATTCCTCTATGACATCCCTTGTTGTACCTGGTACATCTGTAACTATTGCCCTATTTTCTCTAATTAAAGAATTTAAAAGTGAGGACTTACCTACATTAGGTTTTCCTACAATTACTGTATTCAAGCCATCTCTGACTATCTTACCTTCTTCTGCAGTGCTTAGTATATGATTTATTTCATCTAATATTTCCTGTAATCTCAATGAAACCTTTTCTGATGTCATTTCTTCTAAATCCTCTTCAGGATAGTCCACTGTAGCTTCTATATGTGCAATCACTTCCAAAAGCTTTTCTCTAAGTGCGTTAATCTCTTTAGAAATCTTACCTGTAGACTGCTGTACAGCTGACTTCATCGAAAGTTCAGTTTTTGCTCTAATTATATCAATTACCGCTTCAGCTTGACTTAAATCTATCCTTCCATTTAAAAATGCCCTCTTTGTAAACTCTCCTGGCTCTGCAATTCTAGCTCCAGATTTAATAACTTCCTCAAGTACTTTCTTAGTTGCCACAACTCCACCGTGACAATTTATTTCAACTGTATCTTCTGAAGTATAACTTTTAGGGGACTTCATAAAACTAACAAGTACTTCATCTAATAATTCACCACTACTTTTTTCTACTATATAACCATATCTCATAGAATAAGGCTTCATATCAATCAAATTTCTATTATTTTTTCCTTTAAATATACTATTAACTATTTTAAGTGAATTACAGCCTGAAATCCTTATAATCGATATGCCACCTTCACCTAAAACCGTAGCTACAGCTGCTATTGTATCAAATTCTTTCATTATTTCACTTCCTCAAAATATAATTTGCAAGTATACTTCTACACATAAGATAACCTAAATCTAGCTAATGTCTAAAATTATTATGTGAAGAATAATCATTTTGTATCTCCCATTTATTTTTCTAAATGTAAAAAAGAAAGCCTTTAGGCTTTCTTTAAATCCACTACAACTCTTCTAAAGGGTTCCTGACCTTCGCTATATGTATTCACATAAATATTATTTTGAAGGGCAGAATGAATTATTCTTCTCTCGTAAGGATTCATCGGTTCTAACTTAATTATTCTACCTGTCCTCTTAACCTTTTCAGCTACTCTTCTAGCAAGTCTCTTTAGTGTTTCTTCTCTTTTAAATCTATAATTTTCTGTGTCTAAAACAACTCTCTTATATTCTGTATCATGATTTTTATTTATTACAAGACTTATAAGATACTGAAGTGCATCTAACGTTTCTCCCCTATATCCTATAAGTATTCCCATTTCTTGACCAGTTAAGTATATTTTTATACCATTTTTGTCTTCTTTTATTTCTATTTCAGCCTTTACCTTAATCTTATCTAAAACACTTTTCAAAAATGTTTTAGCTTCATTTATATAATCTCTCTTAACCTTAACTCTTATTTTGGCTGGCCTCGTTCCTATAATATTAAAAAAACCCTTATTGCCTTCATCTAAAACTTCCATTTCCACTTTATCTTCTTCAACTTTTAATTCAGAAAGTGCAGTTTTAAACGCATCTTCTACTGTCTTCCCAGTCGTTTCTATAAAATCCATAACCCATGGCCACCCCCCTAAGCCTTAATAGTTCCTTTTTTCATTTCAATCTTTTTCAAAACAACAGTTTGTGCTATTTGAATCAAATTACTAACAACCCAATAAAGTACTAAAGCTGCTTTAAACTTTATACTCATAAATACCATGACTGCAGACATTGCTATATTCATTGTCTTTGCCTGCTTTGCTTGTTCGCTATTACCTGACATCATTAGATATCCTGATAAGAAAGTAGTTATTCCAGATAAAATAGCAAGGAATATATCCGTTTTAGCTAAATCACCTATCCACAAAAAACTAACGCCATTTATTCCTGATAGATTGTTAAAAACATAATAGAGAGCTATTAGAATAGGCCATTGAATTAGAAGTGGTAAACATCCACTAAAAGGACTTGCTCCTTTTTCTTTATACAATTTCATCATTTCTTGCTGTGCTTTTTGAGGATCTTTTTTATATTTCTCTTGTAGCTTTTTTACTTCTGGCTGAATTTCATTCATTATAAGTGAAGATCTTGCTTGTTTTATACCTAGTGGAAGTATTATAATTCTAATTATTATAGTCATTAAAATTATTGCGATACCATAAGACATATTCTGATTAGGTATGACGGAAGTTACACTATGATGTAAAAACTCAAAAAACTGAACAAAAGCATTATTTAGATATTGCAAAATATTAAACCTCCCGAAATTTATTTAACTGGGTCATATCCTCCCTTGCAAAATGGATTGCACCTCAATATTCTCTTTATAGACATAAATCCACCTTTTATAGTACCATATTTCTGCAATGCTTCTACTGTATATTGTGAACAAGTAGGGTAAAATCTACAACATGGTCCCTTCAAAGGTGATATATATTTCATATACAATTTAACTAAAAAAATTAAAAATTTTTTCATTTATTATACAACCCTGCTTTTTTAATTAAATTTTTCATGGAATTCTCTATTTCTATATAACTTTTACCATTTGACAAATTCCTAGCTATAAATACTAAATCATATCCAACTTTTATGTCTTCAATATTCAACCTAAAATTCTCTTTAATCAATCTTTTAATTCTATTTCTAATAACACTCTTTCCTACCTTCTTACTCACTGATATACCTAATCTATTTATACCCTTTTTATTTCTGTAAATATATAATACTAATAGATTATTAGAAAAAGATTTTCCTCTTCTATATACAGCCCTAAATTCTGCATTCTTTTTTATTCTGTAAACCTCCATAATGTTTTGCTCCTTTTTTCTGCTTGCAGAAAAAGGCCACAAAAGCGGCCCTTATGCTGTTAATCTCTTTCTACCTTTTTGTCTTCTTCTTCTAATAACATTTCTTCCTGATAAAGTTCTCATTCTTTTTCTAAAGCCATGCTCTCTTTTTCTTTGTTTCTTTTTTGGTTGATAAGTCATCCACATACTATAACACAACTC